>CAZLRI010000060.1:0-10451 GCA_964561745.1 uncultured Pseudobdellovibrionaceae bacterium
CTTTTTTGGCTATCTTTTGAATTGCTGAATATATCTTTGAAATAATATTCAGTTTATTCTCGGGAATATCATTAAGAGTTGAGAAATGCTCTTTTGGAATTACTAAAATATGAGTAGGCGCAACTGGATTAATATCACGAAAAGCAAAAACATCATCATCTTCGTAAACTTTTTCAGATGAAATAGAACCAGATACTATCTTGCAAAAGATGCAATCATTATGCATCAATCCTCCAACAATGTCGGTTCATTGCCCGGTGCAACAGAAAGATCAGATATAAGATCTGTAGCTGCTTTCAGATCAACCCTTCCCTCATATAATGAATGAGCAAGAACAATTCCATCAAGACCCGGAGCACCAATAGTCACAAGAGCTTCTATGTCCTTGGTATTGTTTATCTCACTGGAACATATTATATTCTTTCTTACTTTTTTACAGAAGGATAAGATATTTTTAAAATTCTGTAGCTCCAATTGTCCACTTGCACCAACATCAGAATAGAAAAAAGTATTAACCCCCATTTCACTAAACTGATCCACATAATCATATTCTGTTTTATTAGGCGAGACTGCCCAGCCGGGTATATTTACCTTGCCATTATTTACATATACCTTCACAGCTATATTTTCAGGAAATCTGCTGCAAGCTTCTTTAACAAGAGAGGGTTCCTGATATGCAACTGTTTCTAATACAATTTTTTTAACTCCTAATGAAATATATGCTTGTATTGACTGGATGGTTCTAAAATTATCTCCAACATATATATTGAACTGAAATTTCTCCATTATTGACTTAACAACAGAAACATTCTCTCCTGAACCTGATTTATCTATTCCAAGATCAATAATATACAAAGAATCGCATGATGCTTCTTTGATCCTCTGAGCCATTATAAGCGGATCCTCGTTATACAAAAGCGCAGATGTACGTTCAAGGGCCTTAACCTTACCGCCTCTAAGATATAATTGGGGAATTAGTATCATATGTAAGAGATTTTTACTGTTTTAACAGCCCAAATGCAAGAATTTAGAGTTAAATATGGGAGGTGTATTTATGAATTAAAGAATTATTCTAGCATCAAGACAAAAGCCAGCCCCTTTTTTTGGTAATATTTTGAAAGGATTAAGATCTATCTCTGATATTTCTGGAAAATCTGTAACCAGCATGCATAACCTCTTCACAGTATTCTTTGCTGCATTCAGATCATATCCCTTTTGACCTCTGGTACCAGCTAATATCTGATATCCCTTTAATTCCGGAAACATTGAATTAAGCTCATCATCAGAGAATGGTATAATCCTAAGAGAGGTATCTTTAAACACCTCAACAAAAATCCCTCCCAGCCCGACCATAATAGTTGGACCAAAATTAGGATCTCTTTTTGCTCCAATTATTAACTCAACACCATCTTTCATCATTGGCTGGATCAGCACACCTCTATTACCAGATTTCGGAAAACTCTTTTTCATAACAAACTGCATCTTTTGGAAATTTTTCACTAATTCACCTTGATCTTTTATATCAAGTTTTACACCACCAATTTCGGTTTTGTGTATCGCAGAAGGGCAAACAACCTTCATTACAACAGGATACCCTATTTTTTTAGCAACAAGAATAGCTTCTTTCTCAGTTTTTACAAAACTGCCCTGTATGACTTTAATGCCATAATCTTCCAGAATATCCATTGATTCTTTAATTGACGGATTTATCCCTTTAGTTTTACAGGCATTAATAACTGATCTAACAGCTTTTTTATTTACTTGATATTTGTGGGCAACAACTCTTCCCCTTTTTCTTCCATGATGAAAATCGCGGGACAAGGCTAGCGCGTGAATAGCTCCAGATGGTGATACAAACACAGGACGGGACAATTCCTGCCGTAATTTATAAAGCTCCTCTTCATCAGTAGCCACACATATTGCTATTGGTTTTTTATATTTAAAAGATATCTTCTCTAATTCAGCAAACAGTTTTCTGGATAGCTCCCCTTCTGTTGAGGAAATATATGTATGCAAAAAAACAACACCGTGTACATTTTTCTGAGCAATAGTTCTTTTAATAATTTTAGAATATACCTTGTAATCAAAAAGATCTCCCAGATCCAATGGATTGGTAAGACGTATTACGTTAGCACGAAAATGTTTTTCAATCTCCTTTATAAAGGATTTATCAAATTCCGAAAGAGTAAAACCTGCTTCCCCACATGCATCAGCAGCTATAACTGCGTGCCCTCCTGATCTGGATATTATCGCAAGCTGATTTCCGCGCACTTTAGCAAGCGGCAATATCTTAAGATAGTTAAGCATTGTCTCAGGATCCTTAAAGCGAGCTATACCAGCCTGTTTCAACGCAGCACTAACAACAGCATCGTCACTTGAAAGAGATGCAGTATGCGACTGGGCTATATCCATTGCTTCGCGGCCAATATTAGCCTTGTGCAAAAGTATGGGTTTAGAGGAACGCAGTGCTATATCCATCAGACGCCTGCCATCACTAATGCTTTCCAGATAAAGACAGATAATCTCGGTTTCTGGGTCGTGTATTAAATATTCCAAAATATCATTTTCATTTATATTCAGTTTATTTCCAATGCTGGCAAATTTTCCCAAACCAATATTTTCACTGGATAAAAGGTTAAGATAGCTTATCCCAACCCCGCCACTCTGGGTAACAATTGAAACACTACCTTTACGAAAAACATTTTTAAATGCTGTAAATGAGAGGGCTAGACCATTATGCAAATTCATTGCACCTATGCAGTTCGGACCGATAAATTTTATTCCATATTTTTTGGCTATATCCAATAGTTCTTTATCAAGTTTTTGCCCCTCTTGACCATATTCACCAAACCCAGCTGATTCAATAATAACATGTTTAATACCCTTTTTGCCACAATCCCTGAGAATGCCTGATATTGTTCTAGCAGGAGTAAGGATGACGGCTAAATCAATATGATCGGAAATATTAGTTACAGAACGATATATCTTTCTTCCAAAACAAACTCCGCCTCTGATGCCAACTTCATAAACAGTTCCTTTAAAATTAAACTCTATTAAATTTGCGAGGATATTACATGCAAGATTATCTGGACTGGAAGAAACCCCAATAACAGCAACTGTTTTGGGATTAAAAAATTCATTCATTTCTTACCTCTTTTTTCCCGAAAGAAGCCTGAAAGAAGATTAGCGCACTCATCCAGCATGACACCACCATTTACATCAATCTTTATAATATCTTTTTTATCATCAAACACATTGAAAAAAGATCCGCATGCACCAGCAACAGGATCAAAACATCCAAACACCAGCCTTTTTATACGTGCCTGTATAATAGCGCCTGCACACATTAAGCATGGTTCACATGTCACATATAAGCTTACATCTGTCAGACGCCAGTTCTTTTCCTTTGAAGCAACCTCTCTTAACAACAATAATTCAGCATGACCCAAAGGATCATGATTTTTTTCTCTCAGATTATGAGATCTGGTAATTATAGTATCTTCTAAAACAGCAACAGCCCCAACAGGCACCTCATCTAAATCCTGAGCCTTTTTTGCCTCTAAAACAGCCTCCTGCATAAACATTAAATCTTTCTCAATAGTCATCTTTATTCACTCACAAACTATTCATCAATAGAAAATAAGCTAACCTTATTATCATCAAACGAACTAATAATAATCCGCTTTGAAATCCTGTTATAAGCAATTCCAGTAGGTGTTTTAATTGCCTGACGATAACCAAACAGGGCAAAGTTAGATGCAATTCTATATACAGCATTGAAACTCATATCTGCCACATAGATACTTCCATTATCATCTATACCCAACCCTTGCGGAGATTTAAGAAAAATAGAAGGCATCTGTTTTACAACTCCATTACCGTCAAACGCTACAATACGCCCTGACAAACCAGCAGATAAAACAAAACTTTGATTTACTGGATACCAAACAATGCCGGTAACACCCCCAAGATCTGGGTTTTCTATAAAAGACGTGACTTCATGCTGCTTATTAACATCAATCCGATAAACCCGAGCTGATCCTGAATCAGTCATATAAATAGCGCCATCAGGTCCAACAGTAAGAGAGTTGAGATTTTGAATAGGCAGGTCCCCAAAATTGATGTCAAAAAGAAATTTCTTGGTTAAATGATTAAACACATGGAGCTTTTCTATATCACAAACATATAAATAATTTCCCAATACAACCATTCCCTTTGGAGCATTGAGCTGAAACTCCTTTGTACCACCACTGATAAAATTCAGTTTATCTATAGAACCATTACTCTTTAGACGACTTATAAAACCATTATTATCTTTAGCATCCATAGCTCCGTTAACATTGCTAACATAGATAAAACCATCCTTTTCATCCACCGCAATTCCATAGGGATTTGAAAACCCTGCAACTTCGGTAAATGAAAAACCTGTTTTTGATGAAAAAATTGCCAGCAACACAAAAAATAAAATCTTATATATCTTCATAGGGTTATAGATTATATTTTAATATAAGGAGTGTCAATATGAGTCGTTGGAAAACAATCATCTATAGCAACTGGTCCAAGTGTATCTGCATGTCCAAGCAGATACACTGCCCATGGTACTTGCGTGGTTATTCCTGATAACAATGATGCAGCCTGTCCTTGCAGGAAATTATAAAATCTTTCCCCTTGGATTTGTGTTCCCGCCCACCTGTGGGGAGGGCTAGGGAGGGGGGAGACTAGACTGGATACTCGGGTCAAGCCCGAGGATAACAAACTTGAGATGTCCAAAAAAGTTTACAAAACACGCCAGTAAAAATCTAAAGTTCAAATTAGACTTCAGAGGACTCAACTCAGATAAAACACTTGGGCTGACATCAAATAAAACAGCATGTGAAGAAGAAGGTTTTGATTATCCGTGTTATGTTCCAAGAGGGCGCTGGAACAATGGAGTCTATATTAGCATTGAATACTCCAGCGGCTATGAAGGTTTTAAATCTGATTACTACGTTGTCATTGCAGCCAGTGGAGAAAAAAATGATCAATCTCTAAAAGAAAAACTGCCCTTTATCAAAAAAATTGTTCCAGATGCATATCTTAAAAATTCAAAAGTATATATGGGTTGTATACATTAATCTCCATCTATCAAATTGACAGATTAAAAATACTTCCATGACAGATAAACAAACAATAATGCTAATGAAACAAACAGAATCTTTCTTATAAAAACATCCCCTCTGCTTATTGCAAAATGGCTTCCAACAACATTTCCCAATATATTAAAAACAGCCATTGTCACGCCATATGGGATAAAAACACAGCCTGAAATTAAAAACATAACAAAAGCACCAACATTTGAGGCAAGATTAAATGCCTTGGCTGTTGCTGTTGCATGAATCAAACCTATATGAGACAAAAAAACCATTGCTAGGATCAATAACGTACCAGTACCGGGTCCTAAAAATCCATCATATGTGCCAATTAACAAACAGGCGAGTGGAGTAATGAAAAACAGATGAAACCTACCCATCTTTTTATCTCTTTTTCCCTTAATCATTACCCTTGAAAAACCAACCAGCAATGCAAGTGGTGGAATAAAAGCAACTATTATCTTTGCTGCTATCGAAGCTGGTATTATCAAAACCAGTTTTGTGCCAATAGCTGCCCCAACAAGAGCAAATGGTATTCCAATACCAGCAACTTTCCAAAGCACCTTTTTTTTTCTGGAAAAATTAATAAGAGCACAGGTGGTTCCAAACATTGACTGAAACTTATTTGTCCCTAAAGCAACATGAACCGGCAGACCAGCAGCCAGAAGAGCCGGCAAAGTGATTAATCCTCCACCACCTGCAACTGAATCAATAAAACCTGCTATAAAACTTGCTGAAGATATAAATATATATGTAAACATAAATTAGTTGTTAGTATTTAGTCGACAGTCGTTAGTCAAAAAACTAAGGACCAGACTAATAAAGTGCTTTCAAATACCTATGATCATAACCATACACATCTTCCCTGAACTGTAGCACCCCTTCTTTATCAACCCACGAAGTTAAATAGATTATATGAATTGGCATTGGTTCTGTTAAAGGTACAACTTGCTCATGGTTTCTGTTCATAGCCTGCTCAACCTTTGCTCTATCCCACCCGGGTTTATCTCCAATTAAAAACTCAGCCATATCAACCGGCTTTTCTATCCTTATACATTCTGAACTAAAGGCTCTTAAATCTTTTTCAAAAAGTTTCTTATCTGGTGTATCATGCAAATACACTGAATAACGATTTGGAAAAATAAATTTCACCCTGCCCAATGCATTAAGATTCCCTGAAGACTGAACAACCCGATAAGGAACATTTTTGCGATTTATTTCTGACCAATCAATTGAATTAGAATCAATTGACCTCAACCTATCATGTGACTTTACATATACTCTCATACCATGTCTTTCAAGATATGAAGGATCTTTAAGTATATGCGGCAACTTATCTTGTATAAATATATTATCAGGGACAAACCATTGTGGGCTAAAGATTAAATACATTATTTCAGATGAGAGCAAAGGAGATCTGCGCCTCTTCATTCCGGTAATTACCTTCATAATATTTTCTAATCAAAGGAATTGTATACAGTTTTTCCCCAAAAACCTTTTTGTTTTCCTTAAGTTTTTTCTTAAGTTCAATCTTTATGGAATCTTCTGGGTTTAATCCTTCTGCAAAACAGAAATCACCTGCACCTATAGCCCCCGCAAAACAAAACAATATGCTATGAAAAAAAAAGAGACTGGTTTATTAATCTTAAAAATCATAAATTATCTCTTATCTATTAACTTATTGAAATTTGGTTGTAAATGTTCAAGAATGCCAAAATGTGTTTTTTAAAACTAGGCTCAACAGGGCACCTCTAAAAATATGATTAACAGCATAATACATAATGAACTTATTATTCTTCTTACAATCGTTCTCCTTGGATATTTAATAGGAAGAATAAAATTTTTTGGAATATCTCTTGGTCCAAGCGCATGTCTTTTTGTTGCTATTGCAGCAGGCATCTTGGGATTTAAAACACATCAGATTATAACCAATCTTGGGATTATCTTTTTTGTTTATTCAATCGGCATACAAGCTGGTCCGCAATTTCTAAAATTATTTAAATCAAAAGGAATAAAATACTCTATACTTGGGCTTTTTACAGTATTATTTGGAACAGCTGTTACCATAGGATTTGCATCTTTGCTGCATCTTGATACCGCAGCTGCTGTAGGAGTTTTCGCTGGCTCTTTTACAAGCACACCTGCATTAGCATCTGCAATCGATGCTATAAAAAATTATCTACCAGGAGATTCTGGATCCGCATCCTTAGGCTATGCCATAGCTTATCCATTTGGATTGATAGGACAGATATTCTTAGTACAACTTGCACCAAAATTTTTTAGCAAACAAATTCAGGAAGAAAAAAAGTTAGATGATATTGAAAAAACACAACAAGGGCTTACCACAAAAACATACATTCTAAAAAACAACAATCTAGCTGGTAAAACAATTGAAGAATTACAGCTGCATTCATTATGTAAAGTAAATGTCTCAAGATTTATAAGAAACGGAAAAACACACTTGTGTCTTCCAAATATTAAGCTGGAATTCAACGATATAGTCGTTGCAGTAGGCACTGATGAAGAACTACACAAATTCAAACTTCTATTTGGCGAAGAAGCTGATAGCTATATACCGCTTAAAGGAGACATTAAAGTAAGAAATATATTTGTTAGCGGATCTGAGATCACCGGAAAATCACTAAAAAAACTTAAGCTTCGCGAAACATATGGTATCAATGTTACAAGAATTTATCGTGGAGATATAGCCATACCTCCAACCGGCAATATGTCACTTGAAATTGGTGATTCAATAAGAATTATAGGCACCAAAGAAAATATTAATAAATTCATAAAAATTGCAGGCTCGGAAAAACGGAGATTAGATGATACAAATATTTTAATCTTAGCCTTTGGCATGTTACTAGGCGCTATCATAGGAGAGATTCCGCTTGTGATTGGCAAGTATACCTTCAAACTAGGCATTGCAGGAGGTCCATTACTTACAGCACTTGTTTTAAGTCACTTTGGTAGGATTGGAAAATGGTCGGTCCGATTGCCAAACGCAACAAAATTTTTCCTTCGCGACATGGGATTAGTATTCTTTTTAACAGGCATTGGCACAAATGCTGGATATACATTGCCAAGTATAATTGAAAAACAAAACATCCTTCCGATAGTTATCCTTGGAGCCTTAGTCTCTACGATTACTCTTATTACATCATTTCTGTTAATATATAAATTGTTACGCGTGCCTATTTTGCAATCATTGGGTGCAATGTGTGGAGCAACGACTAGCAGCCCATCACTTGGAACCTTAGTTAAAACCGTTGACAGCGACTCCCCGGTTTTATCTTATGCTGCTGTTTATCCCATTTCTATTATACTTTTAACCATATTTGGTCAGTTCTTTGTTGTCATCTCTTTAGGTATTTTAAAATAAATATTTTGGGATTATATCATAAAAAAGCTTGACCTCTTTATTAATAATGATTACTAATACTATAAAATAACAAAGGTGGTTGTATGAACACAGATAGCGAAGCTAAAATATCGCGAGAAACAAAGCAGCGAAAAATAATCATGGAAGAGCTGGCAAAGGTTTCATCCCATCCAACAGCAGATGAGTTATATAAGATTGTCCGAAAACGTTTACCCAGCATTAGTCTTGGAACAGTCTACAGAAACCTTGAACTACTTACTAAACTTGGAGAGATTCAAAAGCTGGATATTTGCGGTGCTAAAAAAAGGTTTGATGGAAAATCTCTTAGACACTATCATATGCGATGTAAAAAATGCCTTAAGGTATATGATTTGCCGATGCAGCCTTTTTCAGCTTTGGAAAAAACCTTAAAAAATATAGATGGCTATTTAATCACAAACTATAGACTAGAATTCTCTGGTCTATGCCCAAACTGCAATAAAAGCCGATAACGGCGGAAAGGAATTATAGAATGAAGCTTAAAGGAACAAAAACAGAAAGAAATTTACTCACCGCATTTGCCGGTGAATCGCAGGCAAGAAACAGATATACATACTTTGCCGGCCAAGCAAAAAAAAGATGGTTTTATACAAATATCAGACATCTTTGAAGAAACTGCTAATCAGGAAAAGGAACATGCAAAGAGATTTTTTAAGTTTCTGGAAGGCGGAGAAGTTGAAATCACAGGTTCCTTCCCTGCTGGCACAATCAGCAGCACTTCAGATAATCTAAAATCAGCTGCTACAGGGGAACATTTTGAATGGTCAGAGATGTATCCATCATTTGCAAAAACAGCCAGAGAAGAGGGATTTGAAACCATTGCAAAGGTTTTTGAAGCAATATCAGTGGCTGAAAAACAACATGAAAAAAGATATAATGATCTTAAAGCAAATATAGATAACAATAGGGTTTTCAAACGCGATACATCTGTTACATGGCGCTGCCGCAACTGCGGATATCTTCATACCGGAAACGAAGCCCCTGAACTATGCCCAGCATGCTCACATCCAAGAGCTCATTTTGAGCTATTGGCTGAAAACTGGTAATAGCCATTTAATCAAAAAAGGAGTTTAAATGAATGAACATAAAGGAATAATAACAATAAAAGGCGAACCGTTAACTCTTGTTGGCAATGAAATACAGGTTGGAGATAAAGCTCCGGATGTTGAACTTATAAACAATGATTTAAAACCTGTCCAGTTATCATCTTATTTGGATAATATCTGCATTATACTCACAGTACCATCCCTTGATACACCAGTCTGTGATATTGAGACCCGAAGATTCAATAAAGAAGCAGCAAACCTTGGAAATAACATTAAAGTTATTGCTGTAAGCATGGATCTACCTTTTGCCCAAAAACGCTGGTGTGGTGCAGCTGATATAAAAAATGTAACAACATTGTCAGATCATCGTTCATCGTCTTTTGGTAATTCATTCGGAGTTTTAATAAAAGAATTGAACCTTCTTTCCCGTTGCGTCTTTATTATAGACAACACAGGCACGGTAACTTACAAACAAATGGTAAAAGAAATAACTAACGAGCCAAATTATGAAGCTGTGCTAAATGAAATAAGAAAGGGGAAATAAATGACAAGAAAACTTGAAATCTATAAATGTGAAATTTGTGGAAATATAGTTAAGATGCTCCATACTGGTGTTGGAGAGTTGGTATGTTGCGGACAACCAATGAAACTCTTTGTTGAAAATACGGTTGATGCAGCAAAAGAAAAGCACGTACCTCTCCTCAACAAAAACGGAAGTAACGTTAAAGTAAACGTTGGTGAAGTAGCTCATCCAATGGAAGAAAAACATTATATCGAGTGGATAGAGGTTATCTCAGATAGAAAAGCTTACAGACAATTTTTAACTCCCGGCAAAGCGCCAGAAGCAACTTTTAA
>CAZLRI010000061.1:0-10431 GCA_964561745.1 uncultured Pseudobdellovibrionaceae bacterium
TTCGATCTTTTCTGTTTTTATCTTTCCCTTTTTACAAATGGCTATTGGCGGATCTGCCTGCCTAAAATCAGGGACAAGTATTCCATTGGCATATTATTATTTACCAATTACTTTAGGCTGTGCTCTGACTTCAGCGTCTTTTGGAGCTTTGCTTGGAAGCCAAGTTAGAAAAATTATTTACAAAAATAACGGAAATCAATTTAAATGGTCACTTTTATTCTCAACAACGAAAAAGTAACTACAGAACTTCCCAATGGTTATATCCTCTTGGATCTCCTGCGAAAAGAGTTTAAGCTAAGCGGAACCAAGGAAGGGTGTCGCGAAGGGGATTGTGGTTCTTGCATGGTTCTTTTAGGGGCAATGGTCGATAACAAGATCAAGTATTCTCCAGTCAACTCTTGTCTTTTGCCGATCGGCAGCATTGCCGGTAAACATATTGTAACAATAGAAGGATTAAACGCAGAAAAACTAACATTGTTGCAGGAGGCGATTGTAGATAAAGGGGCAACTCAGTGCGGTTTTTGTACTCCGGGCATGATAGTATCTCTAACCGGTTTTCTTCTTAATGCAAAAATTTTGAATGAAGATGAAGCGCTTGATTTTATAGGTGGCAATATTTGCAGATGCACTGGATATGCATCTATTATACGCGCGGTCAGATATATCTGTAAAACTTTCAGCAGGTCTGAGAGTAAAATAATAAAAACAAAGATAGGTTTGGAGAGAATAAAGCTTCTTAATAAATGGGGTGTTTTGCAGGATTATTTTTTAGCAATCCCCGAGCGTCTTAATAAAATAGCCAAACCAGCTATTAGAAAAATTTCTAACAAGGCAATTTATGTTGCAGGTGGAACTGATGTGTTTGTTAAGAATCCTGAGAAGCTAATGGATAAAAATTTGGATTTTTTATCAGAGAGACCTGCGCTTCAGGGTGTGTATATAAAAGATGGGAGATGTTGTATTGGTGCTGCAACAACTATAGAGGAGCTTAAAAACTCATCTATTATACAGGAGATGCTCCCGCCCCTTAAGGATTTTATGAAACTTGTTTCCTCTTCCTCCATAAGATTCAGGGCTACATTAGGTGGAAATATTGTAAATGCTTCACCCATAGGCGATCTTACAGTTATTTTATTGGCGCTGGATGCTGAACTTAGATTAAGTGGAAGAAAAAAGAATATTCTCTTAAGAGATTTTTTTAAGGGATATAAGAAGCTTGATAAAAAAACAGATGAGATTTTAACAACTGTTAGTTTTCCTGTTCCACGCAAAGAAGTTCTTTTCAATTTTGAAAAAATCTCTCGTAGAACGCATCTTGATATTGCAAGCGTCAACTCAGCGATCATGGCAGAAGTTTCAGGAGATATAATTGCCAAAGTTCACTTATCTGCAGGTGGTGTTGCTCCTATCCCTTTGTATCTTAAAAAAACATGTGCTTATCTGAAGGGAAAAAAGATAAAAGAAGAGATGATCAAAAAAGCAGTGGGGGTTGCAGATACAGAGATTTCACCAATCAGCGATGTAAGAGGCTCTGCAAAATACAAGCGTCTTCTTTTGAGAAATCTTATCTACGCACATTTTATTACATTATTTCCCCAAATTAAAGGGGAAAAGACTTTTATAGCATTTCAACTTTAAGTTAAAATATTGTATGAGAAATAAAGATGCAATTTTGAATGTTCGCGGCGAGTCTTGTTATGTAGATGATCTTTCATCTGCCGGAGAAACGCTTGTTGCAGAGGTGTTCTCATCTGAAATCTCTCATGGAGAGATTACTCATCTTGATCTATCAAAGGCAAAATCCATTTCAGGAGTGATCGCTATTTTTACAGCTAATGACATCCCGGGGAAAAACCAGATTGGTAATATTATAGAAGATGAACCTCTTTTGGCTGAGGATAAGGTTGATTATATTGGGCAGCCTATTGCTCTTATAGTTGCTGATTCTAATACACTTGCCCGTAAGGCAATGCAGGAGATTAAGATTAAGTATAAAAAAATGCCTGCTATTTTTGATCCAAGAGAGGCGTTTAGCAAAGGTCATCTGATTGCACCTCAGAGGGTTTTTTCTTTGGGAGATATAGATAATGCATGGAACAAGTGTGATATGGTTGTAGAAGGCACGGTGGAGTCAGGCGGGCAGGAGCATCTTTATTTAGAAACACAGAGTTCTCTGGCAATTCCTAACGAATATGGTGTGAAGGTGATTTCATCAACTCAATCACCAACTGTGGTGCAAAGGGCGGTTGCCAAAGTCCTTGGTATTTCCATGAATAAGGTTGAGATAGATGTTATAAGGCTTGGCGGGGCATTTGGTGGAAAAGAGGATCAGGCAACTTCTTGGGCAGCAATGGCAGCTTTGGCTGCATCTAAACTTGGCAAACCAGTAAAGATTACTTTGTCGCGAAATGAAGATATGAACATGACAGGGAAGCGTCATCCGTATTCCTCTGATTTTAAAATTGGTTTAAAAAATGACGGCAGGATAATTGCCTATGATGTAAATTTTTATCAGAACGCAGGTGCAAGCGCAGATCTTTCCACGTCTATTTTGGAGAGAACGTTATTTCATGCGACAAACAGCTATTTCATATCTAATGTCAGAGCAACTGCAGCGAGTTGCAGAACGAACTCCCCTCCAAATACAGCTTTTCGGGGTTTTGGCGCTCCTCAGGCTATGTTTGTTATTGAATCAGCAATTTTTAAGGCAGCAGAGAAAATGGGTTTAGACCCCAGAGTTATTCAAGAGAAAAATCTTATAAAGGAGAACGACATCTTTCCATATGGAATGAGGGCAGTTGATTCTCTTTCACGAAAAACTTGGGCTGCTGTTGATAAAAAATATAATATCAAAAAGATTTATAAAGAGGTTGAAAAATTTAATCTTTCAAACACCTTTTTTAAAAAAGGTGTGGCAATAATGCCGATATGTTTTGGAATATCATTTACAAATAAATTTTTAAATCAGGCATCTGCTTTAGTTCATGTTTATACGGACGGGAGTGTCAGTGTGAGCATATCTGCGGTCGAGATGGGGCAGGGCGTTAATGAAAAGATAAAAAAGGTGGCTGCCAGCGTATTTGGTATAGATACTGACATGATTAAAGTTGAGAGTACTAATACAAGTCGAGTTGCCAATACTTCACCTACAGCAGCCAGCGCTGATATTGATATGAATGGTAATGCTGTAAGACTTGCATGTGAAATTATTTTAAATCAGATGAAAAAAGCGGCTCTAAAAAAGCTAGGATGTAAAAAGACAGAGAATGTTGTAATTCAAAGCGGCGTTTTTTCAATTCAAAATAAAAAGAAAAAAATCAGGTGGAATGATCTTATTCTTTATATGTACCAAGAGAGAATAAGCCTTTCAGCGCAGGCGCATTATGCTACCCCTAAAATTTATTTCAACAAAGACAAAGAAAAAGGTGCTCCATTTCTTTATCATGTTTATGGAACAGCGATCATTGAAGTGCTTCTGGACTGCATGCGGGGAAGATACAAAATTGAATCTGCAAAGATAGTTCACGATTGTGGTAAAAGTTTGGATCCGATTATCGACATGGGGCAAATTGAGGGCGCGCTTATACAGGGGCTGGGGTGGATGACTATTGAAGATCTTATTTATGATAAAGAAGGCCGTTTAATGACAGATGCTTTAAGCACTTATAAAGTACCGGATATGCATTATACTCCTGAAATACATGTTGAATTTTTAGAAAACTCTGAAAACCCTAAGGGACTTTTTGGTTCAAAAGGGGTGGGAGAACCGCCTTTTATGTATGGCATAGGAGCCTACTTTGCGATCTTAAAGGCTATGAAAGATTTTCGAAAAAATCTTGAGCCTTTTTTCTTTGCGCCCTTAACATTTGAAAAAGTATTATTATCTTTGTTCCCTCAAAAATGAAGATTGGACCACTAACATATACATGGCAGGATATTGTAAGAGGAATGGTTATCTATTCTGTGGGAGATACTATCGCCTCGCTGATCCTCGGGGAATTTTCTTTTTACAGAGTTTTGGGAATGATTTTTATTGGCGGAACAGTATATGCCATTGAGATTCCAAACTACTTCCGTTTGATAGATCATCTTGTTGTTAAAGATGATGATCTCTGGAGCTCCTTCAAACGCGCTGGTCTGGCGGTGTTATATTTTAACCCATTGTGGATTGCCAGACACCTTTTGTTTATCCAGATATTCTCCGGAAGGTTTCATGAAGCAGGCTGGTGGCTCTTGCGTGCTGGGTTTTGGTCATTTTTGATAAGTTTACCAGTTTCAATAATTGCAAATTATTTGATTCAAAACAGATTTCCATATCGATGGAGATTTTTTGCCAGCGCAACATTTTCATCTTTAATGGCGATTTATTACGCACTCAGCGAGGTTTTTTTTAGATGAACAAAAATAATATTTGGAAATTTCTTTATGATTGTGTGCAAAAAAATATTCCTGCCATATTAATGATTGTTACAGAAGCAGGTGGGGAAACGCCGGGTAAGGCTGGATTTAAAATGGCAATTACCGCAGATGGAAGTTCAATTGGGACAATCGGCGGTGGAGCTGTGGAACATAAGTTTTTTGATATGGCTGTGAAAATGCTTGAACATGGCGATGCTAATCCTTTCTATCAGCGCCAGATGCATAATGGCATGGAAAAAGAGGATTCGTCAGGTATGATTTGCGGAGGATTTCAGACAATTCTTCTGTATCCCATTGGTAAGGAAAACTTTCATTCATTAAAGGATATTGCACCAACAATTGCAAAACAGGAAAACTTGTTGATACGAATTTCGCCATCAGGAATCTTCTCTTGTCCATCTAAAGATAATTGCAAAATGACCTTTGTTGCAAACTCAGATGATATTGGAGAGCAATGGAGATATGAAGAAGTAACGGGTTTCACAGATACTGTTTATATAGTTGGCAGTGGCCATGTTGGTCTTGCTCTTTCGCGGATTATCTCAACTCTTGGTCTTCGAATCGTTCTTCTTGATGATCGAAGAGAGGCTCTGGAGGTGAACCAATATGCTCATGAAAAAATATTTACTTCTTTCAAAGATATTCACAAACATATTCTCCAAGGGAACCAAAGTTATGTTGTTATAATGACTCCATCTCACAGGGCTGATGAAATTGTTTTGAGCCAACTTATTTCCGGCAATTTTGCCTATTTGGGGATGATGGGAAGTAAGTCCAAAGTAAAAGAGCTCTTTTCCAATCTTCGAAATTCCGGATTTTCAGAAAAAGATATTAAAAAAGTAAAAGCCCCTATTGGGTTGCCTATCAACAGTTCTACGCCAGCTGAAATAGCCATAAGTGTAGCTGCAGAGATAATACAGGTTAGAAATATTGTTTAATAAAAAAGGGTTCATTCGTAATTAACTTGCAAAAAACAGCAGCAAAATTTCTGATGTCATTCCTGAGGAAGAGATTGTTGCTGCCGAGACTGGATCCCTGCCTTCGCAGGGATGACAACGGGTCTAATTTTGCAACTTATTTACGAAGAACCTAAAAAGCCTGTCTTGAGTTCAAGACAGGCTTTTTTAATGAGCGTGTGTGCTTATATTATCTATCAGTAGTCCCTTTTAAATTAACCAAAACCTTTTTTATAATAGCCTGTAATGCATCATATACTCCTTGTCCTTTTGATGCTATACTTTCAAACTCCTCTACATGACTCGGATTTAGAACGCTGCTTAGTTTTTCTACAGGCAGGGCGGTTGGCAGGTCTCGTTTATTATACTGAATTACAATTGGAATGTTGTTTTCTTCTTTTTCTTCATCCAAAATTTCTTTTAGGTTGGACATACTTTTCAGGTTAGCTTCCATTTTTTCAAGTTGAGAATCAGCAATAAACACAATTCCATCAACGCCTTTTGAGATTAACTTTCTGGTAGATTCATAGGCATGTTCACTTGGAACAGTATAAAGGTGGAGCCGGATGTTATAGTTTCTGATCTTGCCAAGCGTTAAAGGGATAAAATCAAAATATAATGTTTTGTCTTTATCCTGAGACAAGGCAACAGATGCGCTTTTTATATCATTTTTGATTTTGTTGTAGATCTGTCGAAGTGTTGTTGATTTGCCGCATAATGGCGGTCCATAGAATATAACTTTACAGTTAATCTCTTTTGTTTTTTCATTTATAAATGACATGTATGGATTGTATTAGTTGGGCTTACTTTTTGTCAACAACTGAAATGTTTTGGGACCCTGATTTACAATAAAATTACGGTCTGCAATTTATGCACACATCAAACCAGTCTGCAGGAAGGTTTGCTTTTTTGCGCAGGAAATCCAGCTGTTTTTTAGGGGCGATTGTTTGCCCGCATTTTTTGCAATGTGCCAGTTCAAACTCGATCTTCCACAAGGGGAATTTTCGGGTTTTGTCATCTTCTTCAACTAAAATATAGTTTGTCGGGCAAACATATGCACAGGAGCCGCAACCAATACAATCTGTTGCTTCTTCAAAAAAGGGCGATGCAACTTTGCGGGTAGGACCGCGACCTGCAAAGGAAATCGCGTTAACTTCAACAATTTCACTGCAGGCGCGAACGCAGTTTCCACAAAGAATGCATCCATCTATCTTTTTGGGGAAACGTGTTTTGTTAACTCCGAGTTTTTTTGCAAGCTCTATTATTTCCGGGGTTCTGGAGGAACGGGCAAGCATAAGCTCTACTATCATTTTTCGCATTCTTTTTATCTTATCAGTTGCAGTTTTGAAGATCTGACCGTCTTTTACCGGAAAGTTGCAAGAGGTTACTATTTTTGACCAGTCGCCTCTATCCCATTCTACAATGCACAATCTGCAAACGCCGTATGGTTTTAAATCAGAGTGTTCGCACATTGTTGGAATGTCAATGCTCTGCTTTCTGCAAATATCCAAAAGGATATCACCCTGATTAGCTTCTATTTTTTTGTCATCAATTGTTATTGTTATCTTTGCCATAGTAAATTCCTGAACATCTAAGTTTATTCAACATTAATAGCATCAAATTTGCAGCTTTCAATGCACATGCCACATTTAATGCACTTATTCTGAATCACAGAATGTATTTTCATCTTATCACTTACCTTGCCTTTGATTGTGGCAGGCTTATTAGTTTGTTCAATAGCATCAACAGGACATGCTTTTGCGCATGCTTTGCATCCGACGCAATTAGGTTCCACCACAGTGTATTTTATTAGAGATTTACAAACTTTGGCAGGACAGCGTTTGTCTTTGATATGTGCAATGTATTCATTCCTAAAATACTTGATTGTAGACAAAACTGGATTTGGCGCTGTTCCGCCAAGAGCACATAAAGATGCTTCAAGGATGGTTTCAGACATCTCTTCCAGTAATGCAACATCGCCTTCTTCGCCTTCTCCTTTGCAGATTCTGTCCAGAATCCATAACATCTGGGCTACACCTTCTCTGCATGGAGTGCATTTTCCGCAGGATTCTTCAGTTAGAAATTCAGTGAAATACCGTGCAACATCAACCATGCAGGTGTCTTCATCCATTACAATAAGACCACCTGATCCCATCATGGATCCGATCTTTGTAAGTTCATCAAAATCAACTGGAATATCCAGCATGCTTTCCGGTAAACACCCTCCTGAAGGACCGCCGGTCTGAACAGCTTTGAATTTTTTGTTATTGGGAATTCCGCCGCCGATATTAAAGATAATCTCTTTAAGCTTGATGCCCATGGGGACTTCTACAAGACCCGTGTTATTAATTTTACCTACAAGTGAGAAGATCTTTGTGCCTTTGCTTCCCTTTGTCCCTATCTTTCCATACCAATCAGACCCGTTGTTGATTATAAGAGGAACGTTTGCCCATGTTTCAACATTGTTCAAACAGCTTGGTTTATTATTTAAACCATATTCAGCTGTGTGAATATACTTTGCTTTTGGTTCTCCTATTTTACCTTCAAGAGAAGCCATTAATGCAGTTGACTCGCCGCAGACAAATGCTCCACCGCCTCGGCTGATAGTAATATCAAAATCAAAACCGCTCCCTAATATATTTTTTCCAACAAGTCCCAGCTCTCTTGCTTTCTCAAGTGCGATTGTTACATTTTTAACAGCAAGAGGGTACTCATTTCTTACGTATATGTAACCATGAGTTGCTTCAATGGCATATGCGCCAATTATCATTCCTTCAAGAATGTTGTGAGGATTTCCTTCCAGCAAAGACCTGTCCATGTATGCTCCGGGATCTCCTTCATCAGCATTGCATATTATATATCTTGGTTCGCCGGGTTGGGCTTTTCTAACTGTTTCCCATTTTTTGGCAGTTAAAAAACCGCCGCCGCCTCTCCCTCTGAGCCCTGCGATTTTTACTTCATCAATAATCTTTTCCGGTTTCATGGACAATGCTTTTACTAAAGCTGCATAGCCTCCATTTGATATATAATCTTCAATCGAAGTTGGATTTAATTTTCTATTGGAAGAGAGCAGGAGCTTTTTTTGATGATGATAGAAGGGGATATCCTCTTCTATCTGAATTTTTTTACCTTTTTCATCGGTAAATAACAATTTTTCTACAGGCTTGCCTGAAATTGCCGAATTTACGATGTCTTCAGCATCAGAATCTTTTACACTATGATACCAGAATTTATGCGGTTCAACTATGACGATAGGTTCCATCTGGCAAAAACCATGGCATCCAGTATAAAGCGTTGAAATTTTTTTATCAGAATGTTTTTTGCATGAGCTTTCTATAGCATCATGAATTTTCTTGCTGCCCCTTGCCTCTCCGCAAGTGCCTCCTGCAATAATAACAAGAAGCCCGTCTTTGTTATGGCTGGCACATAAACTATTTTCCAATGTTTCCAGATCTTCTTTGTTTTTTAGTTTTTTAATTACATTAGCCATTATCTTATTTTTTCTCCTTGCCTTGTACAACTGACAAAGCATTTACCGGTGTTACATAGCCGTGATATTCTCCATCCACAACTACTATGGGACCAAGGGCACAAGTTCCAACACAATTTACAGTTTCAAGTGTGATCTCCTTGTCAGCAGTTGTGTGTCCGGCTTTAACCTCTAAGCTGCGTTCGAGTTCATCTAAAACGCGTTTTGCACCGCGAACATGACAAGCAGTTCCCATGCAAACATGCACAGAATGTTTGCCGCGCGGCTCCAGTGAAAATGCCCTGAAAAAAGTTGCGACTGAAAAAACCTGAGACAGTGGAATCTCTAATAACTCAGAGACTTTTTCCAGAGGATGTTTGGGTAAATAACGGTATTCTGCCTGAATGTCCTGCAAAATGCCGATTAACTGTCCTGAATCTTTATGATGTTTTTCAACTATTTCTTCTACTTTTTTGATATCCATTTTTAGTCGTTAGTTGGTGGTCGTTAGTTGTTCGAATCTGAAAAACACGAACAAACCAATGCCAGCGACTAATCTCTGCATTTTTTCTTTAATTCCTCATACTCTTTGTTAACGTGTTTTTGTATGAACTCAATGTCCTTTTCGCTTAAATGTCTAAATCTGCCCTGAGCCTTAAAATATTCAGTGATTGGTATGAGTTTTTCTAATTCCAGTGACATTTTCCATTTTCCATTTTCAATTTCATATAAAGGAAAGACTCCGCTTTGAACTGCTAAACGACCGTGTCTTATAGCTATGTCACTTGGTGATCTCCAGCCGGTTGGGCATGCTGCAAAAATATGTAAATAAGCAGGTCCTTCAATTGATACTGCTTTTTTAACTTTATCCATAAGGTCAAACGGATAACTGGGACATGCTGTAGCTACATAAGGTATGCCATGAGCAGCGGTAATTTTCGGCATATTTTTCTTCCACGTATGCTGACCGATGCTTTTAGTGCCGGAAGGCGATGTGGTAGTGGCTGCTCCATAAGGAGTGGAACCTGATCTTTGAATGCCGGTATTCATATAAGCTTCATTATCATAACATATATATAATATATTATGACCTCTTTCCAACATTCCTGAAAGAGCCTGAAGACCTATGTCAGCTGTTCCGCCATCTCCTCCCATAGCAACAACTTTGGTAGATTTATCTTTGGGATATTTGTTTTTTCTTTTTAAGACTTTTAATGCTAATTCAACTCCTGAAGCCACTGCAGCAGTATTTTCAAATAATGTGTGTATCCATGGAACATCCCAGTTGGTATTAGGATACCCTGATGAAATGATTTCAAGGCAGCCTGTAGCATTTACAATTATAACGTCTCTTCCCAGAGCTTTGCAGACTTGTCTGACAGCAAGTGCTTCACAACAGCCAACACAGGCGCGATGACCCGGAGTAAATGGTTCATCTTTACTTGCAAGCCTTGATGCAAATACAGAAAAATTTTTCATAATTTAAGCCTTAAATATTTTTATTTTCATCCTGCATTTGATGCGGGATCCAGAAAAAAACTAGATTCCGGACCCGCCCGCAACGCCTGAACAAGTCATTGGACTTGC
>CAZLRI010000062.1:0-10365 GCA_964561745.1 uncultured Pseudobdellovibrionaceae bacterium
ATTAATAGCAAATCTCTCTTTTCACTCATGTGAAGAGTTGATTATTGTGTTTTGCCGGGGCTATAACAACTAATGACTATATTATGAAAGAGTTTTTCAAAGGTCTTTTTAAAGAAAATCCGGTCTTGGTGCTTTTGCTGGGACTGTGCCCATCTTTGGCTGTAAGTAATTCAATAATAAATGCAATTGGAATGGGTTGTGCAGCAACATTTGTACTGGTCTGCTCCAATGCCATGGTATCTGCAACAGGACGATGGATTCCATCAAAGATCAGAATTCCATGTTATATAGTTATTATAGCAACATTTGTAACAATGGTGCAAATGGTCATGAGCGCCTATCTTCCCAAACTTAACGAAGCACTTGGAATATTCATCCCCTTAATTGTTGTAAACTGCATTATTCTTGGAAGAGCTGAAGCTTTTGCATCAAGGAATGGTGTATTATCATCTATTCTTGACGGTTTAGGCATGGGTATGGGTTTTACTTTAGCTTTAGTGACAATTGCTTTTTTCAGGGAGATTTTGGGAAATGGATCTTTTCTGGATATAAAGATAACAAATTTCTATTCAGTTGATGGAGCAATACACCCTGCTGCTGTAATGGTAATGGCGCCCGGTGCATTTATTGTTATTGCCCTGCTGATAGGATATTTGAATTTAAGAAAACAACGCGCAACTAAAAGAGCCTAATAAAAATGAGTTATATATTACTTTTCATATCAATAGTTCTTATAAATAATTTTGTCTTAGCAAAATTTCTTGGGCTATGCCCTTTTCTTGGTGTTTCCAAAAAAAAGAAGGAAGCTGTTGGAATGGGCTGCGCTGTAATCTTTGTTATGACAATCGCGTCAGCTGTAACTTGGCTCATAGATCATTTTCTATTGTCACCTTCATCATCAAATCTCCTTTTTCGTTTTTTAGGCAATGGCGTTAATATTGCAAATTTTGATTTCACCTATCTGCAGACCATTGTGTTTATTCTTGTGATTGCAACGCTGGTCCAGCTTGTTGAAATGTTTTTAATGAAGACAATACCTCCTTTGTATCAGGCATTAGGCATTTATCTCCCACTTATTACAACTAACTGCGCTGTACTTGGTGTTGCTCTTCTTAACATAAAAGATTTTAGCTATCTCCCAGTCACACAAAGCTTTTTCATGTCAATTTTACAAGGGTTCGGCGGAGGAGTTGGTTTTATGTTTGTGCTATTTCTTATGTCTGGCATCAGAGAGCAGCTTGAAAAAGTGAATATACCCAAAGCCTTAAAAGGTGTGCCAATAGCCTTTATATGCGCGGCCTTAATGGCGCTCGCATTCATGGGATTTGCAGGATTGGGAAGATAAGTTCGATGAGCGGTGTTCGATGAAAGATTGGCGTTCACTAATACACACGCATCGGTCATCGCTCATCGAGTAAAATTATGTTTTCATCAATCATCATATTAGGAGTTCTTGGAGTATTATTTGGTTTTGGATTATATATTGCATCCAAAATATTCTATGTAAAACTCGACCCTCGCATTGAACGTGTGGAATCTGTTCTACCTGGAGCTAATTGCGGAGCATGCGGGCTAGCAGGTTGCGGCGGTTTTGCAAGAGCAATTGTTCATGGATCTGCTGACATAGCCGGCTGCATTCCCGGCGGTGAAAACATCACGCACCTGATCTCCGATATAATGGGAGTAGAAGCAAAGGCTGTTGATAAGCAAGTAGCGGTTCTTCACTGTGCGGGAAAAGAAGTTGAAGATCGATTCATTTACACAGGATTAATGACCTGTAAATCAGCTTCACAGTTTCAGGGTGGTCCTAAAAAATGCTTATTTGGATGCATTGGATTTGGCGATTGCGCATTAGCGTGCCCATTTGATGCAATTAAAATGGAAAATGACTTCCCGATTGTTGATGAAGTTAAATGCAAATCATGCGGGAAATGCATTGAAGCATGCCCAAAAGATTTATACAGCCTGCGCACACTAAAAAAACTTGTTCATGTTCGCTGTAAATCAAATGATTCTCCAAAAATGAAACGATCAGCATGTAAAGTTGGCTGCATATCCTGCAAAAAGTGCGAAAAAATCTGTCCGTTTAATGCAATCCGTGTTGAAGGAAACCTTGCTATAATAGATTATGAAAAATGCACTTCATGCGGCAAGTGCGTAGAAGAATGCCCAACAAGCACAATTGTTAATTTAAGAGAAGATAGAAAAACAGCTGGCCTCTGGCCTGTAAAAAAGAAAGGTTAATTTTTATCAGATGATAAAGACCTTTAAAATCGGCGGCATACATCCTTTTGATATGAAGGATCGAACAAAGGATCTTGCTCTTCAGGAATTTCGTGATGTGCCTTATGTTGCAATACCATTATCACAACATTTTGGGGCACCTGCTATTAGCACAGTTAATCAGGGTGATCTGGTATCAAGAGGACAGTTAATAGGAAAAGCTGATGGTTTTATGTCAGCAAATATTCACGCTTCTGTGTCAGGAAAAGTTTTAAGAATAGAAAACACAGTAACTCCTCAGGGAAAACGCTGTGATCAGATAGTTATAGAAAATGACGGGCAATACAGATTGGCAGATGGAATCCCATGCAACAGAGAATGGTTTGACATGTCTCCTGACCAGATTGTTTCTGCTGTTGCTGATGCTGGCATTGTGGGTATGGGAGGTGCTGCTTTTCCTGCCAGCATTAAACTAAAACCGCCAAAAGATAAACCGATTGATGCAGTTGTAATCAACGGAGTTGAATGCGAACCATACTTAACAGTTGATCATCGATTAATGATTGAAAAATCTGAAGATATTGTTGAAGGCATAAGAATTATTCTAAAAACAGTTGGCGCAAAAAAGGCATTTTTGGGAATTGAAGCAAATAAACCAGATGCATTTGAAAAAATGAAGATGGCAGCCTGTGCTGAAATTGATGTACAGATGCTGAAGATTAAATATCCGCAAGGCGCTGAAAAACAATTAATCTACGCCTTAACCAAACGTGAGGTTCCTCCAAGAAAACTTCCATTTGATGTCGGTGTTATTGTGCAAAATATTGGAACATGCTGGGCAATAAAACATGCTGTAACAGAATGCATGCCCTTGATCGAAAGAACAGTTACAATAAGTGGCGATGCTATCTCAAAACCAGCTAATCTTATTGTGCCAATAGGAACTCCGATAGGAATTTTGCTTGAACACTGCGGAATATCTCCTAAAACAAAAAAGATCATACTTGGCGGGCCCATGATGGGTATCGCTATTGCAGACCCTAATATACCGGTTGTAAAAGGCATGTCTGGAATTCTGGCATTTGAAAAATTGCCTAAATTTTTATCAGGTCCATGCATAAGATGCGGAAGATGCCTTGATGTCTGTCCTCTTGGAAACATAGCATCTACTATGGCTCAGGCAATTGAGTCAGGTGCAATTACCGAATATGACAAATTAAAAGTATTTGACTGCATGGAATGCGGCTCTTGCGCTTTTGTATGTCCGGCAAAAAGACCGCTTGTACAATTAGTTAAGCAGGCAAAATACG
Organism: uncultured Pseudobdellovibrionaceae bacterium; assembly: GCA_964561745.1. Classification (GTDB taxonomy): domain Bacteria; phylum UBA10199; class UBA10199; order 2-02-FULL-44-16; family DYJF01; genus CAZLRI01. The sequence goes on from CAZLRI010000062.1 coordinate 3,534, forward strand.
AAGCTGCTAGAAAAAAGGAATTGCATAAAAAATAGTTAACTTATGGAACAACAATTTCCCAAAAACTTAATAGTCGGACCCGGACCTCATATAGCAAACACTGAATCAATCCCTGCTATAATGTGGACAGTTGTGATCTCACTTGTCCCTGCTTTGATTGCTGGTTTTATAAATTTCGGATGGTATGCAATGCTCATCGTATTTGTATCTATCGCATCTGCAATCGCAACAGAAGCTGTAATTCAAAAAGCAAGAAAGGTTGAAGTAACAATATATGATGGCAGCGCCGTAGTTACAGGACTTCTGCTCGCATTTGTTCTTCCTCCTAACGTCCCTATTTATGTTCCAATAATAGGAAGCATGTTTGCAATAGGCATCGCAAAACATGCATTTGGCGGTTTGGGAATGAATATCTGGAATCCTGCACTTGCTGCAAGAGCATTTCTCTTAGCAGCATATTCAAGTCTTATTGTAATGCCAAAGTGGCCGATACTAAATAAAATTTATTCAGGCAGTATCCTTAGTTCAGTTGATGCGATCACAATGGCAACACCATGTGCAATACTAAAAACAGCTCCCTTTGCTTTCTTTGATCACTATAGTTTATGGGAACTGTTCATAGGTCACATTCCCGGCTCAATCGGAGAAACATCTGCTCTGGCATTGCTTGCCGGAGCTATATATTTAATCGCAAAAAAAATCATCAGGTGGCAACTTCCCTTCTTCTATATACTTACAGTGATGATAATGGTTGCCTTGCTTCCTTTTCATAATGTCAATGGAGATTTGATAGGGTTCTGGCAGGTCTCGTGCTGGATAGATCCGGTTTTAATCCTTGAAAAAAGCCTTGCCCATGCTTTTGCAGGCGGGCTTATATTAGGAGCTTTCTTTATGGCAACTGATATGGTTACATCTCCGCTGACAAAATCCGGACAGATCATCTTCGGCATAGGATGCGGAGTTCTGGTAGCTATTATAAGATTATATGGCGGTTACCCTGAAGGGGTCTGCTATTCGATATTAATTATGAACACATTTGTATGGTTGATTGACAGAGCAACTAGTGCTTCGACAATTTAATTAACATCTGTTTTGATCCATGATAATTAAATTGATCGAGCACTTGTGTCTTTCATTAAGATAAAAATAAAATTGTTAAAGACCTAAACCAAAATTTTTTGGAGAGATCTCTCATGCCTAACTGGATAAAATTTCCCTTAGTACTTACAATCATCTGTTGCATCTCTGCAGGTGGTTTAACCATGTTATATAAACTAACTTTACCTGTAAAACAAAGCTTGGCAGCAACTGAGACTGAACTTGCCTTAAAGTGGATATTGCCTAGCGCAGAGGAGTTTACAAAGATTAATGACAAGGCATCTCCCTACTACATAGCAAAAAACAAAAACAACAAGGTGATAGGTTATGCTATTACAGATGAAGCAAACGGTTATGCAGGACCAATTAAAGTAATGATTGGAGTTGATCCTTTATTTAAGATAATTGGAACAAAGGTCTTATATCAAAATGAAACACCGGGTTTGGGAGATAAAATTGTAGAGGTTATTTCAAATAAAACATGGGGCACTGTTATCAAAGGAAATTCATCTGAAGAAACCAATCTCAAACCGCATTTTCAGGTTCAGTTTGAAGGCAAACAAACTCCGGTTAAGCTCAAACAGGATGGCGGAGAGATAGAAGCGATAACCGGCGCTACAATATCTTCCAGAGCTTTTGTTACAGCCATTAATAATGGAGTGGGAAAATTAAAAGAGCTTCTAAGCTCCAAGTCATCTGACAGTAAGTAATTTCATTATGGATCCATGGATAATATTTTGGGGAATATTTATAAGCCTCATTGGTTTCGGGTTTTTAAGATACGGCAAAAAACGACCTGACGGAGTTGCAATAGTTACCGGGCTAGTGCTTATGATATATCCATATTTTATAACCTCGATTGCATGGAGTATATCCATAGGTATTGCTGTTTGCGCACTTTATTTCCTTCTTCACAAATATGGGTTTTAAAATTCTATTATTTTAACTTATTAATTATTATTTCAGCACTTTGCTCACTTGGCTTTTCTTTATCTGTATAAACAAGCTCGCCATCTTTATTATAAACAAATACCGCTGTTTTGCCCTCTTCAACATTAAATTTCTTTTTCACATCGCCTGTAGAATCGATCAAAAGAAGGGGCGGTTCTTTTGGATTAAAATTTTTTTATCCTATCATCAATTATATGACAAGCCTGATATGATTAAAATACTTTGACTTAGTTGTGCCTATAATTTATTTACAGGCAGATTTTAAATAGTAGTAATTTGTTAAAATGTTTTATTCCCCATCCCAAACCCTCCCCACAGGGAGACTGTGTTGCAATTGTTTTTTGTTGTCATCCTGACGAAAGCGGGGATCCAGAACGTGTTGATTTTACTGGATTCCTGCCTGCGCAGGAATGACAAAAAAGAGCAAAAAAGCAATTGCAACACAGTCTAAGGGAGTAGGAAATTATAACACAGCTAACAAGATTATTATGATTATTGTAATTATAGGCGGAGGAGCGGTTGGTTTGAACTGCGTTCTTGAAATCTCAAAATCACATCCAAATGATGATATATTTCTCCTAGAAGCTGAGACCTATCTTGGAATGCATACCAGCACCAGAAACAGCGAGGTAATACACGCTGGCTTTGCATATCCAAAAGACTCGTTAAAAGCCAAGCTCTGTCTTGAAGGCAATCCCCTGTCATTTGAACTATGCAAAACACTTGATGTCCCAGCAAGACAATCAGGCAAGTGGATTGTAGCTTTTTCAAATGATGAAGCAGCTGCTCTGGATAATGTTTTAAAAAATATAAAAGTTTGTAATGTTCCGGGAGTGTCAGAGAAAAATCCTAATGAAGTTAAAAAAGCCCTTCCTTGGTTAAATGATGCAAAAAGAGCTTTGTTTCTAAAAACATCTGGAATCATAGACACATCTGAATATATATCTGCATTAAGCAGGATTCTTTCAACTCACAGCAATTGCAATGTTTTAACCAACTGCAAACTTGAACAAGTTGATACTGCCGGCAATACTATAAAAACAACACGCGGTGAAATGCCGTTTGACTTGTTAATCAATTCAGCCGGACTTTTTGCTGATGAAGTCTATAAAATGACTGGCGGTCAGCGTAATTTTTTAATTAAACCATTTAAAGGCGAGTACTATCTTTGGAATAAAGCTCCGTTTAATGAACTGGTTTATCCTGTCCCAACTGCTTTTCTAAAACAAAACGATCCAACACTTGTTTCAAATATGGGAATCCATGTTCATTCGTCAATTGCAGGGGATAAATATATCGGGCCTTCACAAAAAGAAATAAGTATAGATAAAAAAACCGATTATAAGATAGAGACCCCCTCTGAAGTTTTTGTTGCTGAAACAAAACGTTATCTTAAAAATCCGCCAATGCCCGAGGACATTACACCTGCGCAGGCAGGCAACCGCCCAAAATTATTTGAAAATAATAAACCTATTGGTGATTTCATTATCTTAAAGGAAAACAACTTTATTCATTTAATGGGAATTGAATCACCCGGACTTACTGCTGCTCCGGCAATAGCAAGATTGGTTAATGGAATGATTAACTAGGGGACGTTTCCCTCCCGCTGACTTGTTGATATTACTACATCAATTATTTAATCAACAATTTCATATAATTAGCAAGAGGGAAACGTCCCCTCAACCAATTCTTTAATCTCTGTAGGTAATTTTCCCAATGCCGCTTCTACTTCATCAGATAAGATCATCCCCTGTTCAACCTTTGCTGGCTGAATCCCTATAATATATATATCTGGAAGCGCTAAACCTATGGATTTTCCAAGCTCAAGGGTTGTAAAAAGATCATTGGCATGAAGAGATATCTCTTTCTTTGACTCATACTTTACATCTTCAGGATGCGAACTAGCCAAAGGTATTACTGAACCAACACCCATAAGATCCGGCAGCACCAGATAACCTATATGCAATATATGGCTTTGAAGATTTTCAGCATGAATAGCCAGTCTTCTGTAATTATGTGTTTGTTCTGAGATTTTAATGCCCATTGCAGCTTCTGTTGCCTTCAAAGAAGCCAGCGTATGTCCGATAGAACATATTCCACAAATGCGGGAAGTTATATGATGAATAACATCCCATTTCTGACCAACAACCATAGCCTCAAAAAACCTTGGTGCCTCAGGAACCTGCCATTGCACTTTTTCTACCTTACCATTTTTTGCATCTACAACTATATTTCCATGCCCTTCAACGCGTGTAATATAATGAAGATCTATATTAAGATTTGTGTCACTCATTTTTTACCTTCCTGCCAGCAAAAATACATATTAAATTTATTAATTATCTCTTCAGCTGTTAAACCGTATTTATCCAATACATCTTTATGGGAGTCTTTGTTTGGATTATCAACCAATCCTCGGCAACCCCAGCATATAGCCCCTTCTGAAACACAACAAGCTCCACAACCTGCACGTGTTACCGGCCCAACACAAGTTTGACCATTTTCAAACACACAAACATTTTCAGCCAACTTACATTCCACACACACCGGATAATTAGAAGGAGAAAATTTCTGACCTGTAAGAAGAGCTTTGCAGACTTTTAAAAATTCATCTTTGGTGATCGGGCAGCCATGAACCTTGTAATCAACAGTAATAACAGCATCGATAGGTCTTGCTGCATATGTTTCAAATAACTCAGCCTTATCTCCGTAAACATCTTTGCGAACCTGATCTAAAGGTCTGGCATTTTTCAAACTATTTATTCCGCCATTAGTTGCGCATGATCCAATTGCAACCACAACCTTGGCATTCTTACGAATCTCCCGTAGCCTCTCTTCATCAGAAGGTCTTGTGCATGAACCTTCAATAAAAGCTATATCATAATCATCTGAATGCTCTTTCATGATTTCGCGAAAGCTGACAACTTCAACATGCCCTAATAATTCCAATAAATTTTCTTCAAGATTAGCAATCTGAAGCTGATCTCCTTCACATCCTGCAAAATCAAAAAACGCCACTTTTGGTTTTGTCATAACGCTTCCTCAAGATGATCTTCAAGAATTTCAGAATATCTAAAAACAGGTCCGTCCTGACAACAATAGACACCATTGATCTGACAATGCCCGCATTTCCCAACCCCACATTTCATGCGACGTTCAAGAGAAACATAAATATTTTTAACATCAATTCCCTTATCCATAGCTTCTTTAATAACAAACCGATACATAACCGGTGGACCTACTATTATACATGATGTCTTTTGTGCATCTAATTTTATCTTTGGAAACAATGTAGTAATAACGCCAACATTCCCTTTCCAACCCTTATCCGCATGGTCAACTGTTTCAAAATATTCGATATCGTGATATTCTATACAGCAATGCTTGCTCCATAAATCAAACCCTTTCTTCACATGATCTGAATCCATGAATGCCCAAAAAGCCCATTTTGATGTCTGTTTTGGAGTAACACCTATAATTGTTATTGCTAATTGTCTCTTTAAATAATGGGTATCAGGATGCATACTTTCTAAAAGATGATCAAGTTGATTAATTGCTTTTAAATCATAAGGATGCACCCCTATAATCGTCAGAGGTTTTGTATTCCAAACCTCTTCTATCTTTGTATCAGGAAATGTTCTAAAACGAATCAACTTTTCTTTTTGTGGAAGAAAATATTTCTTTGGTGGAAGTAAAGTAACATCATAATCCAAAACCAAATCGTCACCTTTTTTAAGGGCGAAAATGCATATTTCCCATTCTTACCTGTTACCCCAACAACATCTCCATCCAAAATCAGGTTGGAAACAAAACTATAAAAATTATCCTTTGTAAAAACAATTGGTTCCATAGCTTCTTCTTATTAGTTATAATCTATGCCATTTTTAAAAGAAAAAATAAAAATATTTTAATAAAAAAATACGCCCTGCATTAGCAGGGCGCATTATATCTTTTCTAACAAAAAGTGATGTTATTAAAAGAAGAATACCGTATTAAATAGAACTGTATTAGCAGTGCTAGTGCCTGTTGTCCCCTGATAAGCTGTCCTAAGAAGGTTATATTCCAAACCTAAAACCAATGCATCTACTGGTTTAAATTTAAAGTTCACAAATCCTTTTTGGTTATTCTTTACAAAAGTAGCTGCAACCTGAGAGCTTTTAAGTGTCTCATAACCATAACCAATATTTGTCTCAAACCACTTAAGCCAGCAGCTTTGAATCTGTCCCCAACCACTTATAAAACGCTGCCTTGTTGTGTCTGAACTTAACGATAACAACGACCCCAAACTATAGCCATATTGGAATTCAGCAGATGGCTTTAAATATTTGTGGATTGGCACTTCAAAACTAGCTGATATACCCCAGTTATTAATCTTACTAGCACCAGCTACTGCATTGTTGTGTCTTCCATAAACACCTGACAGATAAATATTCATCTTGCCAGCAGGTAATTTATGCCAATAACCTACTCTTGCTTGTTCCATAGGGATAGCAGTTGTAACACCAGCATCTGTAAGCTGCATGCTGTTTCCAGCCAAATTCACGCTAACAACACCTTCCAAACCATTCTTCTCACCAAATGAATGATTATATGTAAAACGAATCTGTGGACGTCTGAAACCCTGATTACCCTGATACCACATATTAGATCCAACATCCAAAGTTCCTGTATTCAGCGGCGAATAAACATCCCATTCCTGACCAAATAAGACTCTCCATTTTTCCTGTCCAATCGCTGAATATGCCCTTCTGATACGCGGTGTAACTGAATGAACACTAAGGTTTGC
>CAZLRI010000063.1:0-6010 GCA_964561745.1 uncultured Pseudobdellovibrionaceae bacterium
AATCTCTCTTATCACTCATGTGCAGAGTTGGTCATTTTGTTTTGCGGGGGCTATATACAGGCAAACTATGAATAAAATAATAATCTTTCTTGCTACTGGTTTTTATGCTGGGAAATGTCCAATTGCTCCGGGTACAGCTGGCACGCTAGTTGGCGTATTGTTGTATTTGATGTTACGGCATTTAAGTTTTTCTCTCTACGCTATAACAGTGCTTACTTTTATAATATTAGCTATATGGGTTTCTGGCAAAGCGCAGGATATCTTGAGTGTTGAAGACCCTCCTCAGGTTGTCATAGATGAAATAGCTGGTTTTCTGGTAACTATGGCATTTCATCCAAGTGGTTATTTGTTTATTGTAACAGGATTTATTCTTTTCAGAATATTCGATATCGTAAAGCCATTTCCAATCAAGTGGGTGGATAAGAAATTGTTAAATGGCTGGGGCATAGTGCTGGATGATGTTCTTGCTGGTGTTTATGCTAATATATTACTCTGGCTTTTTGGTGTAGTGCTTGCGATAATTTCAGTTTAACAAAGGAAAAGATGAAGATAGCAGTAGTAACAACCGGTGATGAAATCCTTCAGGGGATTATAATAGACACAAATAGTGCATGGATATCTGAACGATGCCATATGTTTGGGCATGAAATAGTTTATCATGCATCAGTTGGAGATTCTGAAAAAGATATTATTAATGCCCTTAAACATGCAGAGACTATTGCTGACTGTGTTATAGTAAGCGGTGGGCTTGGTCCAACAGTTGATGATATAACAGTTGAAAGTGCTGCCAAAGGTTTTAGCGTTCAGTTGCAGTTTGATCAAAATGCATATGCTGATATTGAACGATTTTTTGAAAAAGCCAAAAGGCCAATGGCCAAAACCAACAAAAAGCAAGCAATGATTCCAGAGGGTGGAAAAATTTTATGTAATAAGTTTGGCACTGCACCTGGAGTACAGGTGAAATTTGGCAAAGCCATTTTTTTCTTTTTACCCGGAGTGCCGAGTGAATTATATCAAATCTTTGGGGATTCAATTGAACCTTGGCTTAAGTCTCAATCATCAGGCTATTGTGAATATAAGGTTTTACGCTGTTTTGGAATGCCTGAGGCATCAATAGATGAAAAGATTTCAGATATTGATCTATGTGGTTGTAGGTTAAGTTTTCGGGTCAAGTTTCCCGAAGTCTTGCTTAAAATTATTTGCAGATCAGATGATAAGGAAGTGGCAGCTGCTAGTATTGAAAAAGTTGCAGGGCAGATCAAAGATCGTTTGCAAGAGGTTGTCTATGGAGAAGGTGATTTGGGCATGGCTCATGTTCTTGGAGAGATGTTAACTAATAAAGGACTGACTATATCCCTTGCCGAATCATGTACTGGCGGGCTTGTCTCAGATCTTATAACAAATGTTCCAGGTGCTTCAAAATATTTTAAGGCTGGTATTGTATCTTATAGCAATGATGTTAAAGAAAAATTACTTGAAGTTCCAAAGGCAACAATAGAAACAAAAGGTGCTGTTTCTGAAGAAACAGTACTTGCTATGGCATCTGGTATCAGAAAAATTAGCAATTCATCCATAGGCATTGGTATAAGCGGCATTGCTGGTCCAGAAGGTGGTAGCAAAGAAAAGCCAGTTGGGATTGTTTATATGGCTTATTCAACAAAAGATGAAGAAAAGGCATTTAAACATTTTTTTAGTGGTGATAGAGAGAGAATTAAGCTATTGGCAAGTATGACTGCCATAAATATGGTTCGTTTATATTTGACCAAAAACATCAACTTACAAGAATAAAAAATGAAAATCAGATCTTTTTTAGCATTTGACATTAACGACGACATCAAAAAAGAGCTCTCTTCTTTAATTCAGATTTTAGAACCTAAGGCAAAGGGAATGAAATGGACTAAGCCTGATCTGATGCATTGTACAATGAAATTTTTTGGAGATGTTGAAGAGGAGCTGCTTTTAGGTGATATTTCAAAAGCCATCGAAGATGTAGCGCAACAACAAGCTAAGATACGTCTTAAAGGTGTAGGAATAGGTGTTTTCCCTAACTGGCGATATCCGAGGGTCATTTGGGCAGGGCTATCAGGTGAAATAGATGAAGCAATATTATTACATGAAAAACTGGAAACAGCACTGGAATCATTTGGTCTTAAAAGAGATGCTAGGGTATTTAGATTACATCTGACTTTGGGACGTGCTAAATCACCATTAAAAAACCCTGATTCGCTTGTAGCTTTGGTAGAAAAACTTATAGGAAGGGCGTTTGGTGAGATCGTAATTGATTGCTTAAATTTATATAAAAGTGTTTTAACAAAACAAGGGCCTGTTTACACTTTGCTAAAACAGTTTAATTTAAAAAACAGTTAACAATTCATTGTTTGTTATGCGTACATCGTATATTGTAAAAAATAAACGAAACACGATATGCAATTGATGAAGTAGGATTTTACGATGTACGAAGCACGCACAACGCACAACGAAAAAAAGGAGATTATATGCAGACACCACCGAATTTTACTGATCGAGAAAAAGTCATAGGGCTTGCCATAAGTTCTATTGAAAAACAGTTTGGAAAAGGGTCAATTATGCGGCTTGGCAAAAACTCCCCTGCAATTACCGGACTGGAAACTGTCTCTACCGGCTCTGTATCATTAGATATAGCGCTTGGTATTGGCGGTTTGCCAAAAGGACGCGTAGTAGAGATATTTGGTCCTGAATCATCTGGTAAAACAACTTTGGCAACACAAATTGTTGCTGAAGGGCAAAAAAAAGGTGGAATAGCTGCATTTATAGATGCCGAGCATGCGTTTGATATGGAATATGCAAAGAAGCTTGGGGTAAAAACAGAAGATCTTTTAGTTAGTCAACCTGACAGCGGTGAACAAGCATTAGAAATTGTAGAAACCTTGGTAAGAAGTGGCGCTGTTGATGTTCTTGTGGTTGATTCTGTTGCTGCACTGGTCCCAAGATCTGAGCTGGAAGGTGAGATGGGAGATGCAACAATGGGATCTCAGGCTAGATTGATGAGTCAGGCACTTAGAAAGCTTACTGCAACAATCGCACGATCCAAAACACTTGTTATTTTTATTAATCAAATAAGAATGAAGCTTGGTGTTATGTTTGGAAATCCTGAAACAACTACAGGAGGAAATGCATTAAAATTCTATGCAACAATAAGACTGGATATTAGACGCATTGGTCCAATCAAATCAGGAGAGAATATTATAGGCAGCAGAACACGGGTAAAGGTTGTTAAAAATAAAGTTGCTCCTCCATTTAAACAAGCTGAATTTGATATTATTTATGGCGAAGGGATCTCAAGTGAGGGAGATATTTTAGATCTTGCTGCTGAAGCAGGTATAATAGAAAAAAGCGGTGCATGGTATTCATTGAATAATGAAAGAATCGGTCAAGGACGCGATAATACCCGCATGTTTTTAAAGGAAAACCAAAAGGTTTATAAAGCTCTGCTCAAAACCGTACATGATAAATTTGGGATTACTCGTGTAGAACCAAACAATACTGTTGAAAACAAAACAGAACAAAAAGAAAAGGCAAAGGAAAAAGAAAAGGAAAAGGAACAGACCAGAGGCTAGAAATCGGAGATTGAAGACTTTGTTTTTTCAAGTCTCGGGTCTCAGGTCTCATGTCTTTATCTAACAATGAAATCATCAGAGATAAAAGAAAGTTTTTTAAATTATTTTGAAAAAAACGGGCATAAACGTGTAAGAAGCTCATCACTTGTTCCTTCAAACGATCCAACTCTTTTTTTTACAAATGCAGGAATGGTTCAGTTTAAGGAAGTGTTTTTAGGTGCTGAAACGCGCGATTATGTTAGGGCAACCACTTCTCAGAAATGCATGCGCGTATCTGGCAAGCATAATGATCTGGAGAATGTGGGGCATACTCCAAGGCATCATACTTTTTTTGAAATGCTTGGAAATTTTTCTTTTGGGGATTATTTTAAAAAAGATGCCATAGCATTTGCATGGGAATATTTAACCAAAGAAATAGGGCTTGATAAAAAAAGGTTGTGGATCACTGTGTTCAAGAAGGATGATGAAGCTGAAAAACTATGGCAAAAGCATGTTTCCAAAGATCGAATATTCAGGCTTGGTGAAAAAGATAATTTCTGGACAATGGGAGATACAGGTCCATGCGGTCCTTGCTCTGAAATCATTTGGGATTTTGGATCAGGCTCGTTTGATCCAGCAGAGCTTGATTCCCTTCGCTTTATGGAAATCTGGAATCTTGTGTTCATGCAATACAATCGTAATGGAAAAGGGGAGATGACCCCATTATCAGCTCCAAGCATTGATACAGGTATGGGGCTTGAACGTCTTGCTACTGTTATTCAAAACAAAAGGTCTAATTGGGAGAATGATCTTTTCTCCGGCTTAATAAGCGAGATTAAAAATATTATTGGTGCTAAAAAGAAACTTACGTCTGATGATGAAATAGCGCTAAAGGTTATTGCTGATCATTCACGTGGAATGACTTTCCTTATTGCTGATGGTATATTGCCCTCAAACGAGGGGCGCGGCTATGTTTTGCGGAGGATAATGCGCAGGGCAATCCGTTATAGCAAAAAGTTTGGCCAGCACAAACCTTATCTATCAAAGGTTTCCCACCTTGTAATAGATGAGATGGGGAGTATTTATCCAGAACTTGTTCAGCATCAACATTTTATTGAAAAGGTTATTAGTTCAGAAGAGGAACGTTTTCTCGAAACTTTGGACAAGGGGCTTGATATCTTACAGGGTGAATTCCAAAAACTTAAAGATAAAAACCGTGTATTGCCCGGCGATATAGTCTTTAAGCTTTATGACACTTTTGGATTTCCAAAAGATCTAACTGAAATCATTGCTTTGGAAAATAGTTTTACTCTTGATAATAGTGGTTTTGATGAATTAATGAATAGCCAGAAAAAAAGGGCAAAAGCAAGCTGGAAAGGTTCTGGAGGGGAAGCTGTTTCAGCTGTATATAAAGAGCTCATTTCTAAAGGCATAACATCAAATTTTATTGGATATGAAACTGAAAGCACAACAGCTAAGGTTTTGGCAATTCTCAAAGATAACCAGATTGTAAAAAATGCAGAAGAGGGTGAAAAAGTTCAGTTGGTTACAGATAAGACTCCTTTTTACGGTGAATCCGGAGGGCAAATAGGAGATATCGGCATTGCTTTGGCAGATGGCCTTGAAGTTGAAATACTTGATACAAAAAAACCTCTTTCTGATTTAATAGCACATGTTGGAATTGTTAAAAAAGGTTCTATAAAGATTGGCCAAAAAATAACTTTAGCAATTGACAGCGAACGGCGACAGGATATTCGATGTAATCATACAGCAACGCATCTTTTGCATAAGACTTTACGCGAAGTTTTAGGAGAGCATGTTAAACAAGCTGGTTCTTTGGTTGATCCAGATCACCTGCGGTTTGATTTTTCACATTTTGAAGGGCTTACAAAAGAGCAAATTGCTGAAATTGAATCGCGCGTAAATGCAGCTGTCAGAAGAAACTTTAAGCTAAATATTGAAACTTTGCCATATGAAGAAGCTATACAAAGAGGTGCACTTGCCTTTTTTGGAGAAAAATATGGTGATGTTGTTAGAATGGTTGAAATAATAGGATATTCAGTGGAGCTATGCGGAGGAACACATCTTAAATACACAGGAGAGATAGGTATATTTAAGATTATATCTGAGTCAAGTATTTCAGCTGGAGTAAGGCGCATAGAAGCAATTACAGGCAGAGGGGCTGAGAAGCATTTAAATGCTCTTGAAACTGAACTAAATGATTTGGCTAACATCTTAAAAACAAGCAGAAAAGAGCTTGTTTTACGGGCTGGTAAAATAGTTGATCATTTGTCAAAAACAGAGAAAGAATTAAGAAACTTACAAATGAACCAATCTTCGGAAAAAGAGGATTGGAAGCTTAAAATAATCGAAATTAAAGGCATTAAAACATACATCGATCTGATTGAAATCCTTGACAGAAAGATGCTAGGTGT
>CAZLRI010000063.1:6020-10329 GCA_964561745.1 uncultured Pseudobdellovibrionaceae bacterium
ATAGCAGAGGAAAGATTAAAAAATTTACAATCTGGCATTGTATTGTTGGCATCCAAACTGGATGACAATGTGGTAATAGTAGGTGCAGGTTCAAAAGATATTACACAGCAGGGTATTCATATTGGAGATATTGTAAAACAGATATCTGAAGAATTTAGTGGAAAAGGCGGCGGCAGACCTGATTTTGCGCAGGGTGGTGGAAAGGCTGTTGAAAAATTAGAACATTTTAAAGAAATCGTCTTATTAAAATTAAACAACATATTGAAAAAGTAAGAAGCTGCAAAAAACCATTTTGCTGGCTTTTTGAATAAGTTTTGGAGGATCTGATTATGGTACAGGCAAATAGATTACGTTCTGGAATGGCAATTATGTTTAATGGTGAATTATGCACAGTTGTTTCAGTAAAACATCTGACCCCCGGCAACTTAAGAGCTTTGGTGCAAGCTAAAATAAAAAGTTTAAGAACCGGAACCCAATTTGATAACCGTTTCAGGGCAACAGAAGATGTTGAAAGTGCTTTTTTGGAAAAAAGTAAGATGGAATATTTATATGATGATGGAAATAGATTTCATATGATGAATACTGAAACATATGAACAAATAGAAGTTGAACATGATTTTATAGGAGATGCTATAAAACTTATATTGCCCAACACTCAGCTAGAAGTTACTTTTCATGAAGGAAAACCAGTAGGATTTGAATTGCCGCAAACAGTGGATCTCAAAGTAGTAGAAGCAGAAGCATCTGTAAAAAGACAAACAGCAAGCGCTTCATACAAAAAAGCTGTTCTTGAAACAGGCTTGATAGTTCAGGTTCCACCGTTTGTTGATGTTGGTGTAACAATAAGAGTTGATACAGAAACAGGAAAGTATGTAGAGCGGGTCACAAAGTAAAATATAATTTTTATTTTTTTCTTTTCTTTGCTTTTACCCGAGAAGTTTTTTTAGCAGATACTTTTTTTGTGTTATCTTTGCTTTCACATAAGTGCAGATACATCTTTGCAAAATCATTTTTCGGATCTTTTTTGATAACTGCATTCCATTCCTTTACAGCTTTGTCCTTTTTCCCTAACGAATATAAAGTTATGCCTAATTGAACGCGAGCTACATGAGAGTTCGCTTTTTTCCTAATAACATCTTCAAGCTCCTTTAGTGAGGCATTAAGCTCACCATTTTCTCTTAAAGTTTCTCCCAGCTTGATTTTGATGTCATAGTAGTTTGGATTAAGATGCAATGCTTTATTATATTCTTCAATTGCATGTGAGTATAAGCCAACTGACCTGTAAATATCACCTAAGTCAGCATGCATATTGGAAAGCTTTCCTTTGAGAACTGGTTCTATTTGTTTTGACCCGGGAGTTGCTTCTTTTTGGTGAACTATTGCATATAGAGCCCGTGCTTCTTTGTATTTTCCAAGGTCATTAAGCAATATTGTAAGATTGAGTAAGGCTTCTGTATATTTAGGATTAATTTTTATAGCACGCTTAAAAAAATCCAGTGCTTGAGAAAATTTCCCCTCAATGTGATGTATTACTCCAAGCATGTTGGCGACATCAGCAAAATTTTCATTGATTGAAAAAACTTTTCTTAAGCATTCTTCTGCTTTTGCATATTGTTTGCTGTTAAAATATTTTTTCCCAAGAGTCACCTGATCTCGAGTTTTTTTCATAATCGCCTCATTTTTGGTTATCAATATGTCTCACATATTTTTTCAACTTTGACGCAGCTTTTTTTGTCCATTTGCTTTCAGGATAATCCACTGACATTTTAGAATAAGCTTCCTTTGCATCATCAAGTTTGCCAAGTTCTAGATAAGCTGAAGTTATAAAATAAAGAGATTTATCTGCTAAACCTGATGGTTTATAATTTTCAGAGATGTCTTTGAACCTGTCAATGCAGGCCAGATATTCTCCTGTTCGATAATAGAATTTCCCAATATAATAGTCTCTTCGTGCAACACGAGACAAAGCTTCATAAAGCTCTTTTGATGCTAAGCTAACATATGGACTTCTTGAAAAATGATAGACAACAACATTTAGATATTCAATTGCACTTCCTAAGTATTCCTGGTCACGGTCAATAGCTTTAGGAGAAGCCCTGAGATAAGCTGTCCCAGTCCGATAATATGCATAATCAATCTTCGGATGTCTTGGATATAATTTTATAAAAGCAGCATAGGATTCAGCAGAAAGAAGATATTCTTTTTTGTCAAAATATGCATCTCCAATCTCTAATTCAGCATCTTGTGCAAGTGATGAATGAGCATACCGGGATTTAAACATTTCTAAGCACTGAACAGCATCTTCATATTCTTTTTCATCAAGCAATTTGTTGCATTTCTTGATTTCATCTTCAGCCTTACCCTTGCCTATAGATAGTTGTTCCTTGCCGCATGCTGCAAACAGGAGTGATAGTGTAATAAGATAAATTAATGACTTTTTCATAGGCAAAAATTCTAACAGAAGTGCATAAAAGAGCAAGTGAAAGTAATAATATTATTTGCTTAAATTATATGGTTGTTTTGTGCTTAAGCTTTGCACATAAGGATTGACAAGATTCACACAAAGAATAAAATTCGACACCTCTATATCAGAGGAGGAGGCTTAAATGACAAAAACTGATCCTAAAATAGATTTTTCCACATTCGTGTTGTCACTAACATCGTCTGTGCAAGTCCATCTTGGTCTTGTTCAAAATCCAGCAACACAAAAAACATCAACTGATCTTGTAGCTGCACGTCATACAATAGATATATTGGGAATTCTTAAAGATAAAACAAAAGGGAACCTTACCCAAGAGGAAGAAAGGCTGTTGGATTATATTCTTTATGATTTAAGAATAAAATTTGTTGAAATTAATAAAGAATAACTTTGGTGCAATAAAAAAATACAGTTTTAGGAGAGAATAATTATGAATAAAAAACGGTTTTCTTTGTGGATGCTTGTATTAACCTCATTCATTACTGCCACGTTAGTGATTATTTGCATGACTAAGTCGGAAATGCTCAATGCCAGCGTGTCGTCAGATAAAATATATCATATATCTAATGAAGAAAATCAGGTTGTCCCTGCATCATGGCTTGGTAATTCAAGACCTAATACATTTGCTGATCTTGCGGAAAAAGTTCAGGCTGCTGTTGTAAACATCAACACCAGCACTACGCTTAATGGCAGAGGATATCATAAATTCGGGCAACGGGATCCTTTTTTTGATGATTTCTTTGAAAAATTTTTCAGAGGCGTGCCAGAACAAAAACAGCGAAGCCTTGGATCTGGTTTTATTATTAATGAAAAAGGAGATATTTTAACCAATAATCATGTGGTTTCAATGGCTGATGAAATAGAAGTTAAATTAGCAGATGGTAGAAAGTTTAAGGCTGAGATAATCGGGAGAGATGAAAAGACAGATATCGCTCTTATTAGAATTAAAAATTCCGGAGAGGCTTTGCCTTATGTTAATCTGGGTGATTCTGATAAAATGCGGTCCGGAGACTGGGTAATGGCAATTGGAAATCCGTTTGGGCTTGAGCATACAGTAACAGCTGGTGTTGTTTCTGCTACAGGACGAATTATAGGTGGTGGTACTTTAGCTAAATTTATTCAGACCGATGCTTCAATTAATCCGGGAAATAGTGGCGGACCATTATTTAATCTCAACGGGGAAGTGATTGGCATTAATGCTATGATTCAAGTAGGCGCACAGGGTATTGGTTTTGCAATTCCTATAAATTTAGCAAAAAGCATGTTGCCTCAGCTTGAAAGCAAAGGATCTGTAACTCGTGGCTGGCTTGGTGTTGGCATTCAGGATATTACTCCTGAATTAGCAAAATCATTTAATCTGCCCAATGAAAAAGGAGTTTTAATTGCAGAGGTTTTTCCAAACTCTCCAGCATCAAAGTATGGTTTGCAAAGAGGCGATGTTGTTATTCAATTAGATAACACTAAGATCGAAAATCCATATGATCTCAGCATAGCTATAGGAAGCGCAGCGCCAGACAGCACGATTGTTCTTAAGTTAATTCGTGAAGGCAAAGAAAAAGAGTTGAAAATAACAATAGGTAAAGATGCTGAAGAATCCAGTCGTCAGATAGGCATACAACAGGATTATTCCTCAAAAGCAGATAATATCGGCCTTGTTATAAAAAAAATTGAGCAGGATGATATAGTAAAATTTGGTTTGTCTAAAGACATAACCGGAGTTTTGGTAAAAAGAGTTGAACCAAACTCATCTGCTGAAAACGCTAACATCAGAACCGGTGATGCAATAGTAGAAATCAATGGGAATAGAATTTCTGGGGTTGGTGAATACAA
>CAZLRI010000064.1:0-10209 GCA_964561745.1 uncultured Pseudobdellovibrionaceae bacterium
AACCCTAAAACTATACCATCTACATATATTTTCTGTATATTTTATGAACTTCCATTAAATTTTCAGGACATGAATCATGCCATTTAAGGTATCCCGAATCCTTATTCGATAAACCTATATTTTTAGGTTTAAATTTACTAGAAAGAAAGCATTTGTATAACATTGATAAGAAATGTCCTCTTGTATCATGATCACAGATTATTTGGGTTATTGCTATAGGAGCAGGCTCATATTGAACCTCTACTCCGATTTCTTTTTCTGCTACTTTTTGTATTCTTGCCTTAATGTCTTCTTTAAATCGAATAATTCCGCCGGGAAGATGCCAACCTGCATCATGAAATACATCATCTCTCCATGATAATAATATCCGTCCATTCTCATCCTTTATAAGGAGATCAACATTTATCATTGGAGTAAGCCGAGTAATAAATAGGAATATCTCTTCCGGTAATCCTATTAACGGATCTTGGATTTGTTTCTCCAAAAATTTTATTGCTTCTTTAGTATTCATATTATTTTTCATTCGACAGGCTGTTACGAAACTAAAAATCAAGGGTGCTGGCATACCACATATGGTATCTGGCAAGGAAATGTGGACAACATATTGTGTGCTTCTCATATCAAATTTCTATTTCGTAACAGCCTGTCAAGACATCATAGAATCAAAATTGTTAATTTTAAACCATGAACGGTTACAAAAAATCTTCCTTTGCAAATACTTCATTATAAGGCACCGGAACTGGTTTACCGCATATTTTTTTTGCTTCATAATTATTAATAAAGTTTCTGTCCTCGGCAATAAGGCAAGTGTCAACATATTTTCCAAAATATTTAATCTTCATGCCTCTTGCAATAATATCTTTTAATGGTTCCTCGAAAAAATTTCCTAATGTAACATGAATATATGGACATGGCATCACATCACCCCATTTTGTAATAGAGACCATTCTTTTAACTGCTATGCAGCCTAAATTAAGACCATACGATGGGGTCAAATGTGTAAACACAGTATACCTTTTCTCGAGTTCTCTCATGTAGTCCATATCAGATTTATTGATAAGAACATCATAATTACCTTCCCATTCCCCAACAGGCTTAGCATATGTTACAAATACTCCAATGCCTTTTTCATTCAAAAACTTTAAAAACTCAACAAATTCTTCTGATCTAACTCTTTGTTTTGTAACTACAGTTTGAATAATAATAGCTAATCCAGCATTTAAAGCCACATCAATAGCTATTAAGCATCTTTTGTGTGAACCTGGTTTGTGCCTAAATTCATCATGTTCGGTTGCGGACAGGCTATCAATACTCAGCTGAATTTTATCAACACCAATACTTTTTAAGTGTTTTGCTTTTTCTTCATCCAAAAACCATCCGTTGGTATCAGAGGTTATGTAGAATTTCTGAGGGTCGATAGCCTTAACGATATCATCAAAATCCGGAAACACCAATGGTTCTCCGCCTGTAATTACAATATGGGCAAGCCCCATTTCGTCAGCCTGCAGGGAAAGTTCCTTTACACTATCAGGTGTAAAAAATCTATTTTTATTTTTGGCCTGGAGTCTGGTAATACCACAGTGCTGGCAATGAAAATTACACCTGTAATCGTATTGAAATTGAAGTATCGCTATACTCTCTCCCTTTTTAACTTTTTCATCATACTTCATAATTTTTTCATAGACATACGGCTTTTCTTTTTTTAGCAGGCTCCTTTTTTCTATTTCATCCGGTTTTAGTTGTTCTTGTTGAGTTGTCATAATATTTGCCTCCATAATATCTAAGTTTACAGTCACTATATAGGGATATTAAACATATTTGCATATTTGCGATAAAAAGGATTTTCTGCTGCAATCTTTGCAGTATCCATGTATTGCTGCGACTTTTCCAAATTATCAAGTTTTTCATAGCATTTTGCAGCATAGTAATACGCAATGGCATGGTCATTTTTTGCTCTTATTGCATTCTCAAATCCTTTCAACGCCATTTCGTAATTGCCCAGACGGAAATCGCTGTTTTCTACAAAATTAAGCTCTATGTTTAAGATATATGCCATTTCCTGTATATATTCAGCGGTAAAATCTTCGGTTTCAATAACCGCATTCTTAAAGTCGCTACCAATAAAAGTATCTTTGAGGTAATTCTTCTTAACACATATGTCATACATTTCGCTCCCCACAAGAGGATTGGCACAATATATCATGAACCAATTACCTTTGATAGTCTTTAAAAACGCCCTTGTATCTTCGATGTCTTTCTTCGTTTCATGAGGGAATCCTAGTAATATGTTCACATTCGTGTATATCCCGAGTTCCCAGCAATCATTACTCACACGCTTTATTACGGATAGATCAAATGGTTTATGTATTATTTCTTTTAAAACCTTATTGCTTCCGGACTCGACAGATAACATAAGTTGATTCGCGCCGGCGATTTTTAAGGTTTCCAGCATTTTTCTGTCAAGAGCATATATAGCCAATCCATTTTGAAAAACGGGAGTTATTTGTAATTCCTTTACTATATCAATGATTTCAAGGGCTCTTTGTCTGTTTGCCATGAAGTGGTCGTCCTGAAAAACAAGTGTTTTTGCTCCGTATTGGTCTCTAAGGCGTTTAAAATCCTCTCTGACTCGATTGATGCTATGATAGCGCATTTTTCTCCCATGAACCGTGTGTGATGAGCAAAAGCAACAACGGTAAGGACAACCTCTGGATGTCATTACATGGAAGCTTTGCTTTTTCTCATTGATAGAAGCATAAGCCGTTATGGCTGGGTTTAACCCATATTCATCTGTATTTAAAATGCCATAATCATAAAAAGGTATTTCATCAAGGTTTTCAATAAAATTATGCTCGAATGTACCGCCACTTTCAACTTTTCTCCGTGTAATCCACGAAGGATTTTCTTCAAGGTGCCGCAATTTATCGTTGGCTTCCACAAGACTTAACAGAAGCTTTTCACCCTCACCGTAGCAAAGAGCATCAAAGCATGTGCTGTTTCTAAATATTTCGTTATACATATTTGTTGGCACACCGCCACCCGCAACTATAACAGCGCTGGGAAATATATCTTGGCAACACTTTCCAATATCCAGCATATTCTGATATGCCGACATAAATAATGTGGATATCCCTATTATGCTTGAAGCATAATCCATACACTCTGGCGATGAAAGAAAGTCACGGAAAAACTCTGCAAAAGAAGGATATTCAAATCCTTCTAATTTATTTAGAATAATGTTAAAATCTACAAGTTTGGTTTCTACCGCAGTATGCTTTTTCACATACGCACTCATAGATAGTACACCAAGAGGCATATCGGTAAGTACACTTCCAAAGCAGCCGTATTTCTTGTGAACTATTCTCTCGTTGACCGAAGGATTGACAAACCGATTAAAACTAATATTCGGTGGAACTATAAACAAAATTTTATCCATTATTATATTAAACCTCCTCTAATCCAAAATCTCTCAATATAGAAATATTCATTTTTTTACCGTACTTCTCTCGTATAATCCTTACTACTTCATCAGAATAACTAGCCGCTATAACAATAATGGCATCTACCATATCTGAGTCAATCGCATCAGGAGAAACTATTGGGATATGCGTGGCTGGCGTATATTTGCCCTGTTTAAATGTTGCCGAGTCAACGACATACTTGATTTTGTCTGCTAAATTTGTTAAAGAAATAATTGCCAGCGCCTGATGCCCGGCGCCCCATATTGCCACCTTTTTATCCTCGAACCGACCAATGTATTCTTCTATTTCAATTTTAAGTTTTTCCTTATATTCATAAAAATGCGATATGTCCAGCCTTTCCTTTTTCTTTACAATAACGGAAATTATGTATTCATGCCACACTACATCACAGTCAATAATTTCAAAACCATTTTGCCTTAATGTTGAACTTAAAGTTTCCCTAGTAAAATAAAATAAATGGTCCCCTATAAATTCCGAGAAAAGTTTATTCCGCAAAATCATATCAAAATTGGGAACCTCAACAAGTCCGATAGCATCATCTGCCAAATTGTTATATATCCCTCTAAGAGTTAAATTTGGCTCAGGCAGGTGTTCAAGAAAATTCAATATAAAAAAAGCATCAAATGGTGCCTCGTTCAACCTATCCGTACTACGCTGGATAAATCCTTCCGAAACCTTTAGCCCATTATCGACACATTGCTTTACCGCCTCTGCCGACTGCTCCAGACCATAAGCATCTACCCCCGATTGCTGCATAATGGATAGATACTCTCCACAGCCACAGCCAATCTCAATATTTTTTTTCCCTTTGAGCGAATATTTTTGTACGAAGCTTGAGAATTGCTTCCTGCGGAATTCTTTCATTTCCTCTGAAAAAGCGACAGCACGTACAACCTCCTTATAATAATGGACAGGCTCATTGCTTAACTGCACCAGTCCACAGCCTGAACACTGACAGACTTCCAAATTAACCCCTTTATCGCTTTCAAGAGACTCTGCATCAGGTAAAAATTGAGCAGCTTTTGGCATATTTTCGTATCGCAATAATGGTTCTTCAAAAAAATTATTGTTGCAGACTCTACATTGAGTTACTGTCATAAAAACATTCCTTTATATATACTTCCTGTACATTTCGTGCACTTTTACTAAGTTTTTAGGGCAAGAATCATGCCACATGAGATACCCTTTATCATCATTCTTTAATCCTTTATTTGCAGGAACAAATTCACTGGAAAGAAAGCAGTTGTATAATACTGATATAAAATGTCCTTTTGTATTGTGGTTGCAGATAATCTGGTTGATAGCCATGGGAACAGGATCAAATTCAACCTTAGCACCAATTTCTATTTTTACAACCTCTATAACCCTTTCGTCCATTTTTTCCTTGAATCGTACAATACCACTAGGTAAATGCCAACCTGCACCAGCATAGATATCATCTCTCCAAGATATCGTGTCTATTAACAACGACTTACCAAACCTTCTCGGACGAGATAAGAAAAAATAAGTACCATTGTTTATAAGTTCGTATATAATCCTTGTCTTATTTATATAACAATGGTTCTCTTTGATTATCTTTTCAAATGTTTGATTCCTATCGGTAATTTTTTCATCTTTGCTCCACATTTGGATACTGGCTTACAATTTATCCTTTTCGATAATATGTTTATTTAAATCATACCAATCATATAAGGTTTTAATTGATTCATCAATTGGACTAAACTTAAAATCTTTTAATTCATTCATAAATAATGTATTGTCTCCACTATATTCTCTGCCAATACCTTCAGTTTTAATTATTATATCCAAATCTTTGCCTGATATTTTGACAATTTTTTCAGCTAATATCTTGAACTCAACAACATTACCTGTACAAACATTATATATCTTTTTCAGAGGTTTATTATTGATAAACCATTCGACGATTTTAATTAAATCATCGATATACAAAAAATCAAAGAATACATTTTGCCTGATTCTAATGGGCATATCCATGACTGCCTGGCAGCAAGCATTGGGAATAAAACGAGTCTGCCAATCATCATATTTGCCAAATACTCCAAAAAACCTGAGATTGTATATATTACTACTTAATTGTGTATATTTGCTCATTATATATTTTGAAAAACCATATTTGTCCGTTGGAACATGTTGGTCAAAATAATCCTCTTTCATTCTGGGTATCCAATTTTCACGACCAAACTCTGCACCCGAACCAAAATAAATCATCTTATCAAAATAATCTTTACATCTGGCAATATTAAAAAACATCCTTAAATTATTTTCCAGAACCTTTGCTGGATCTTTTGTAGAATATTTTGGTGCAGCATCGTATGTAGCTGCATGGATTATTATATTAAACCGCTCATTCTTTATAAAATCAAACACCTTTGCAGAATCTAACAGATTGAGTTCTTTACTATTAGTGGCCACAACAACATTTTCATCACTCAATTGTTCAAGGAGATTCCTGGCGATAAATCCATTCCCTCCAGTTATCAATATTTTCATCATTTTATTCCTTCACAGGCTTTACAATCATATTTGCCTTAAATTCTTCTCTATCCAAAAAAGGCCACAAATCCTCAAGTGGCTTAGAAATCATTGAACCGTCAGGTTTAATTGCTGAACTAAGTTTAGGCATAGTTTGCTCCTCTGGATCAATAAACAGTTCGCAAATTACAGGACCAGTAAAAGAAAGAGCTTCTTGTACCCTTGACTCTAATTCATTATTTTTTGATATCGCAATATAATTGATGTTAAAAGCGTTAGCAATCTTTTTTATCTCAGGAATTGTCAGTCCACTAGAATTGCCAGATCCCACATAAAATCCTTGAAAATAGTTTCTCTGGGTATTTTTTATTGAACCATATCCATCATTATTAAGGACAAAATATTTTATTGGTAATTTTAGTCTGGAAACTGTTTCCAAATCTTGAATATTCATCATAAATCCGCCATCACCGTGAACCGATAATGTTCGTCGTTTGCCACTGGCAATACAAGCCCCAATACTTGCCGGCAAGCCAGATCCCATTGAACCTAATCCATTAGTTGTTATTACCCTTTGCCCCTTTTTTAGCCTTAAAGCCTGCATAACGATTTCGCTTGCCGCACCAGAATTTTCTGGCACAAAAATATCATCATTGTCTGAAAGTTTCGAAAGCAGATCAACTAAAGCGTAAGTGCTAACATAATCTTTTTTTTGCCAATATTCAGGCAAAACAACCGGATATTTTTCTTTCCATTCATAACATTTTTCTAACCATGTTGATCTATTAATATTTCTTAATTTATTTAACTGGTTTTCAAATTCATCAATAAATAAATCCGCACTAGAATTAATTTTAATATCGATATTAAAATTAAACTTATTTAATTCTGTCTCGTCAACATCAATTATTATTTTTTTTGCTTCTCTGGCAAATGTTTTGTGTGTAAAACCAATTTGTCCGTAATCTAATCTAGCACCTAAGGAAATCACTAAGTCAGAATTTTGCTGAATAAAATTAGCCCCTCTTTGACCTATACAACCAGGCCGGCCAAAATAAATATTAGAATCTTCTGGTAATAAATCTAGAGCCTTCCATGTAGTTAAAATCGGAATATTTAATCTGTTTGATAAACGAATAAATCGATCTTCACTGCCAGAAATTTTAATTCCATAACCGGCAATAATAACCGGCCTTTGGGATTGATTTATCATTTCAATAGCCTGAAAGATTTTTTCTGTTAAATCAGTACCGTTTTTTGGTGTGAATTTTTCTGTAAAAGATAATAATTCATTTTCTTCAATCATTGCTGACTGGACATCAAGCGGAATATCGAGCCAAACCGGACCTGGCCGACCAAATTTAGCCAAATATAAGGCTTTTTCTAAATGATATTTAATTTCTTTAGGCTCCAAAACTGTTACTGCATATTTAGTGATCGGCTTAACTATCGAGACAATATCTAGTTCCTGAAACCCAAGTGTCCTTACCTCAACATGTTTGGATAAATCAGCTCTTTTTACTTGACCAGATAATACTAATAATGGGATTGAATCTGTCCAAGCTGCAGCCACACCGGTAATAGCGTTGGTCCCACCAGGGCCAGTGGTTACAAGTGTAATGCCAAGATTATTGGTATATTGAGCATAAGCTGTAGCCGCAAATGCAGCTACTTGTTCGTGTAAACAACAAATATAATTTAGATCCGGATTTTTTCCCAAAGAATCAACCAAGTGCATGCACCCACCGCCAGAGAGCATAAAAACATCTTTTACACCTGTTCCAGCAATAAACTGCATTATGTAATTAGAAAGTTTTATCATCGCTTATGTTAAATAAGTCCTCCCACTAAGTCGTAGAAAATCTTATTCATCCCTCCATTATTACTAATATTTCATCAAGTGTTTGTTTTATCGTCTGTTTGGCATTGTTCCATGGTCGCGGAAAAGTTAATGTTTTAATCCCATATTTTTCTGTCGCTTCAATATTTTCCAGTGTATCATCAATCAATAAATCAGCCTTACCAAAATAATGCAAGTATGTTCCTTTGTTTTCATCATATATTAATAACTTTTCTCCTACCCGATATGAGGGAATAAAATGAAATGACCTGATCCATTTACCAAAGTTCTTTATTACCCAAGCTGCAGAAATATGAGAAGCAGCAATCGGCACCATAGTTATTGCCACATGCTTGAATTTTGCTCCATTTTCCAAAAACCAGTCATTAACCTCCTTTAATGGTTTCATTTGATCATAACGGCCAGATAAACGAAATTCATCAAGAGAGGCAAGATATTCTTCTCTGTTTACGCCTAATAACTGATAAGGTGGATTAACCTTAATCTCCTCATAATTAGGCGAATGTCCAACATTCTTTGGCTGCCAAAATTGTTCCAACCAAACCTTCATCAGGTTATTTAAAACATCATCAACATCCCAAGCTATTGTTTTCAATTTTACCTCTATGTTATGCAACTGACTTAGCTAACCAATCTGACCAAAAAGTCATAGCTGTCTTTCTATCTTTATTATTTACTACTGATTCATCTTCATAGAATGAATCATTCTTGTAATGTGTAGTCGAAACTTCTTCAAACACACATCCCTGTCTTGAAGAGAAACAGTGATTAACTTCCCGTTCTACTGTCAGCATATCACCTGGTTTTAATGCCTTTTCTTCGTTTCCAACTACTACATCCATATCACCATATAAAACATGGAATGTCTCTTCTTTCTTAACATGATAATGGAAAGGATGTTTCTGTCCCGGCAACAAAATAATTAACTTTTTACAGTATTCTCGGTTAATGCAAGTTAGTATCGCAGCTCCCCACTCCTCATATCTTTCAATACCATAATGATGAGATAATTCTAAGTCAATTCGATTCGGTAAAATGATATGACTTTTAAGAATTATCTCCTGCAACTTTTTGATAATACTTAAAACCTTTTCTCGTAACTTTTTCGTTTTCAAGTTCTTAACATTTGCGGCATCATTAGCGTTGAGTTCTTTTTCGAGTGTATATTCAACATATTTCGAGAGATCATTTGCTACCAATTGCTCTTCTGTACATGGAATTGCATAAAAGATATTGTCTTTAGATAGCTTTTCGCCTTTCTTTATGTTGCCTTTCGCAAACACACCCCTTTTTAATCCGCGAAGATCATTTCTCTCCCTTTCTGTGATTGGATAACGTACTTCTGCAACTCCACACA
Source organism: uncultured Pseudobdellovibrionaceae bacterium (assembly GCA_964561745.1). GTDB lineage: Bacteria > UBA10199 > UBA10199 > 2-02-FULL-44-16 > DYJF01 > CAZLRI01. The sequence goes on from CAZLRI010000064.1 coordinate 9,194, forward strand.
TATTAAACGCTTCCTGAGCGGCCAATAACCATTTATCTATTTGTGCTGGGGTTGAAGAATAAGCATTTATTGGATATTTATCTGATGTGACAGCTACATGTCGTTCAAAAACTTTTGCTCCTTTGGCAATTGCAATCTTAATTGAATCAATGTTGTCTGGCTCTTCATGGGTAGAAAAACCAATCGCTGCATCAGGATAACGGTTTTTTAACAAGTCTATTTGGTTAAGCTGTAAATTATCTTTTTTGGTTGGATATTCACCAATACAATGCATAATACATAGTTTTTTATTTCGGTGTTCAAAAAATGAAACTACTTGATCGATCTCCTCTATCGTAGCACTGGCAGTTGAAGCAATTAAAGGCAGATTTGTTTGGACAATCTTTTCGAGCAGTGGCCAATCAGTAAAAGAACAACTGGCAATCTTTAAAACATCATATTGGTGTTTAACAATTTTATCAACTGACACCTCATCAAAAGGGGTGCAAATTGTCATTAGACCCTCAGATTCTATTTCTTTCTTTAATTTAAGAAAATCATCTTCATTAAGTGCTGTTTCAGCGAATCTCTTAACATATTTTATGTCGGTCCGACTATGGTAATCAGAATGAATAAATGTATCCAGATCCCTGTATTGAAACTTAAAAGCAAAGCTAAAATCATATTTTTTCGCTACTTTGCTGATGTCCCGAATAATTTTGAGTCCATGTTCAAGCTCTCCAGAATGATTGTTAGCCATTTCGAAAATAAATAATTTATTGAATAGCTCTTTTTTGCTCATAATTTTGTCCTCCTATTTTTTTGTAATATTTCTTGATCTGGTTGACCGTACAGGTTAAGGATAAAGGCTTTACACTTCTCCTACCTCTGATAAGATGCAACCAGATGCACCCCTTCTGTCAATGCCAATCTCTGAGCAGAGGGATGGATAACATATCCAAACATTAAGGGGGTAAACACACCTTTCTTTCTCTGATTTTCTAATAGGATTAATCACATTAGAAACAAATTTTTTT
>CAZLRI010000065.1:0-9427 GCA_964561745.1 uncultured Pseudobdellovibrionaceae bacterium
AATTTAGCGAGTTTGCCCAAATCGTTCAGTTTTCAACTGCACGATTTGGGTTTAATCAAGAGTTTCAGATTCCCCAGTGTTTAGATAATCACTGTATATTGGATATATAATATCGTCTTCTGTGTTTTCTATTCCATCAGTCCCTACACTTAAAATCTCGCATGTCTTATCATCGATAATGTGGTAAATATAAGGTTTGCCGGTAAAAGGATCTATAGGCTGCGGTGTATCATCCATATATTTTTTCCACACATCAGGAAATGTATCATCATTTGGAGATGGCCACTCCTTTTTTTCTTGATAGTATAATCCAATAACATAACTAAGATTCTCCAAGTCCTCCAAAACACGACTTTTTTTCTCGGATAATTTTATTTTATTAATAAATACAACACTGCCAGCAATTGTTGCCATGAATATTAGCAGAATAAGCAAAGAAAGAAAAATCCCTGTTTTTGTTTCACCTTGTTTTACTATTTTAGATACTTGTGGAGAGGTGCTAAGGCTGGGATCTATTGCAAGCAAACGTTCGCTTAAAGAAGGATATGTGCTTAACCATTTGCAGGTAGTCATGATGATGCTTCCAAATATCTTTCGCTGTTCAACAAAAGCAGAAAGATTAACTTTTGGAGCAAATTTTCCACCTGCTGCAAGGATTGTAAGTCCAAGTAAAGCGCTTCTTGAATCTCCACAAAGTGCAGCACCGTATCTGTCGCATGTTGATTCACATGCCCTTGAATAAGCTTGCCCTAAAAATGGAATCATTCTTCCGGGCATGGTCAAAGAATGCCATCTAAGATGACCACGATGAATGTGTCCCAGTTCATGTCCGATTATCATATCTTGGGCAGCAAGATCTTCCCCACATGCTTCAAGCAGGTCTGTATACAGAACCACTATTTTTGATCTTAAAAACTTTGTGGCAAAGGCATTTAACGCACCACCTTGCTGCATTATGTAGATTTCAGGTAAATTTTCAATTCCTGCTTTTTGTGCAAGTTTTTCAACTCTGAAAAATAAGTCTGGAAACTGTTCAGGACTAAGACGAACAGCACTTGCTCGAATGTGAGTAATAAACAAGAAATGCATCATGAGAAATATAAAACCAAAGATCGCAGCATATATAAGACCAATAATAGTAAAGCACAGCCCGATCCATGCGAATATTGATATAATTATTAATGTGATACGAAGAGGAACCTCTGAAGAACATGGAGGTATATTTAGCACTTCGTGTTGATTAATGTTAATATTATCTCTTTCCATAAATTTCCCCTTTAAGTTAAATTGTTTTGTTTTTTTATAACAAACACGCATTAATCTGTCCACGTTGTTAATTTACAAATGATTAGCAAAAACCTTATAACTATATTTGATATCAGAATAAAAAAAATATATAGTCAAAAATCACAAGCTGTTTTGTTACAACCATAAGAGATAAACCATGAGACATTCATTAAAAACCGGTTTTAGTTTCGGGCTTACATCTGGAATTATCACAACACTTGGACTTCTTGTTGGTTTAAGCTCAGGTTCTCATTCCAAGGCCATAGTAATCGATGGTATATTAACCATAGCTATAGCAGATGCATTTTCAGATGCCACAGGTATTCATATATCCGAAGAATCAGAGGGACAACATACAACAAGAGAAGTATGGGAATCAACAGCAGCCACTTTTATATCAAAGTTTGTCTTTGCAAACACATTTATCATTCCGCTGCTTGCCTTTGAATTATTTGAAGCTGTTATTGTAAGCATAATATGGGGTTTCTTATGCCTTTGCATATTAAGTTATCTGATTGCCAAAGGACAAAATATAAAACCATGGCATGTGATAGCAGAACATCTTATTATTGCTACAATAGTTATTATTGCTACGCATTGTACAGGGTTATGGATTGCATCTTTATTTAATTAAAGTGCTTAATAATTGTTTTCAATTTCATTCGCTTGTCATTCCGGACTTGACCTGCGCGCCATCGCAAGTCCGATGACTTGTTCAGGCGTTGCGGGCGGGTCCGGAATCTAGTTTTTTTGGATCCTCGGATCAAGTCCGAGGATGACAGGCTTCTAGAACGGAGTTAATATGGAAAAGGCTTTTATAATAGATGCAGCAAGATCTCCTATGGGCAGATCAAACAAAGGGTCTTATGTTTATACGCGAATAGATGATGTTGCCTCTCAGGTTGTAACCGCGCTTCTTAAAAAAAATCCTGATGTTGATCTGAATCTTATAGAAGATCTTATAGTTGGTTGTGCAATGCCAGAAGGAGAACAGGGGCTGAATGTTGCGAGAAACATAGGACTATTGTCAGGATTGCCATTATCAAGTGGCGGAGTAACTGTTAATAGATTCTGTGCCTCTTCTCTTGAGACCATCAATATCGCCTTTCAGTCGATTATGTGTGGAAATGGAGAGCTGTTTATTGCAGGTGGCATTGAATCAATGACCCATGTTCCAATGGGTGGATTTAATCCAAGCCTTAATGAGCGCTTAATGAAAAAACCAATGCCTGAAGCATATATCAGCATGGGTATCACAGCGGAAAATGTTGCAAAAAAATATAATATCTCAAGAAATGATCAGGATCATTTTGCTCTAATGTCTCACAGAAAAGCAGTTGCAGCTGAACAACAGGGAAGATTTAAAAAAGAGATAATACCAATACAGGCATTAACTGCTAAAAATGGATCTGCTATTATAGCTAAAGACGAAGCACCAAGGGCAGATACATCTTTGGAAAAACTTGCTTCTTTAAAACCTGCTTTTTTAAAAGATGGGACAGTTACAGCAGGGAATTCAAGCCCTCTGACTGATGGCGCTGCTATGGTGCTTTTGGGATCTAAATCTTTTTTAAAGAAGAAAAAAGTAAAAGCGCTTGCCAGAATCTGTGCAATGGCAGTTATAGGTGTGGATCCGGCTTTTATGGGTATTGCACCCATATATGCGGTGCCAAAAGTCTTAAAAAGGGCAAAGATGAAACTCTCTGATATAGATCTTATAGAACTTAACGAAGCTTTTGCAGCTCAGTCGCTGGCTGTGCTTAATGAGTTAAAGCTGGATGTGAACAAGCTGAATGTTAATGGCGGCGCAATTGCTTTGGGTCATCCACTTGGTGCATCAGGTGCAAGAATAATAACAACTTTAATACATGCAATGATAGACAGAGATGTATCTACAGGGCTTGCAACCATGTGTGTTGGCGGAGGGCAGGCAGTAGCTACTATTATAGAAAGAGTATGATGGCAGACCAAATTAAAAAAATAGTTGTTCTTGGCGCAGGTGTTATGGGCGGAGGCATTGCTGCGCATCTGGCAGGATGTGGTGCAAAAGTTTTGTTGCTGGATTGTCTGCCTAATCAGGAAAAAGATGCTGACATAGGAAACCCTTTGTTATGGAGAAATAAATTTGCATTAAGTGCAATTGAAAGGATTAAGTTCTCAAAACCCTCTCTTATTTATTCTGCCGATGATATTTCAAATATTGAACCCGGAAATTTTGAGGATGATCTTAATAAATTATCTGATGCAGACTGGATTATCGAGGCGGTTTTGGAGCGGGTTGATATTAAGCAGTCTTTATATAAAAAAATAATTCCGTTTATAAAGTCTAATGCAATAATAAGTTCTAATACCTCAGGTATTGCATGGGAGCTGCTCACAAAAGATATGCCTCTTGATTTTTGTAAGAGATTTATCATTACACATTTTTTTAATCCTCCGCGATATATGAAATTAGTTGAGGTGGTTTCAGGAAGATATACGATCCCTGATTTTACCAAAACAATTTTAGAATTTTGTGAACAGAATCTGGGCAAGGGTGTTATTTTTGCCAAAGATACACCAAATTTTATAGCAAATAGAATCGGTGTTATGCACATCATGGATGTAATGCACCTGATCTTGGAAAAGGAATGGCCAATAGAAGCTGTGGATACGGTGCTTGGAACGCCGGTTGGCAGGCCTAAGAGCGCAATCTTCAGGACTGCAGATATTGTTGGTCTTGATACTTTACTGTTTGTTGCTGATACTCTTGCAAAGAGATGTACCAATGATGAGATGATTGATATGGCAAGGATTCCAAGTTACTTAATGCAGATGATTGCAAAAAACTGGACTGGTCAAAAAGCTGGTCAGGGTTTTTATAAAAAAGATAAAGAGACAAATCAGATATTGGCGATTAATCCAAAAACATTGGATTATAAACCAAGTATAAAATTCCGCACCCCTTCTTTAGGCAGGGCAAAGGATATCCGTGATGTCAAAGAAAGGATTAATACTGTTGTTTGGGCTGATGACCATTCAGGCGAGATTGCATGGGAGGCGATTTCCAGAATGCTCGCATATTCTGCCAGAAGAGTGCCTGAAATATCAGATGATATTGTTAATGTAGATAAGGCTATGCGATGGGGATTTAACTGGAAGCTTGGACCATTTGAAACATGGGATGCTCTTGGTGTTGAAAAGATTTGCGAAAGGCTCTCTAAACAGGGAGCGGAAATTCCTCCCATTGTCAAAGAACTTTTATCATCAAATGAAAACAGTTTTTATAAACAGGATAATAACAAGCGCTTGTATTTTGATATTATTTCAAAAAAATGTTTAATCGAAAAAGGAAGAGATGAAATTCTTTCTCTGGATAATTTTAGAAAACAAAACCTTGTGATTGCAAAAAATAGCGGCGCATCGATTATTTATATTGGCGATGGTGTGTATTGTTGCGAGTTTCATACCAAAATGAACTCTATTGATGCAGATGTTATCTCAATGATTGATAAAGGCATTGATTTAGCTGAAAAGGACGGGGTTGGTCTTTTAATTGCAAATCAGGATGAACATTTTTCTGTTGGTGCAAATCTTCTTCTGGTGCTTATGGCTGCTGAAGAGAAAAGATGGTCTGAGCTTGAGGATTTTATTAAAGAGTTTCAAAGAATAGCTCAGAGAATAAGGTTTTCAAAAAAACCGGTTGTCAGCGCTCCTTTTTCAATGACACTTGGTGGTGGTTTTGAGATATGCCTTGCTTCAGCAAAAAAACAGGCTGCCGCAGAATCTTATATGGGGCTTGTTGAAACCGGTGTAGGTTTAATACCAGCTGGTGGAGGTTGTAAAAATCTCATACTTCAGATGGAGTCTATTCTTAAAGAAACCAATTCCAATGAACGTGGTTTTTGGTGTTCGCCAGATGATATGGGACCATTTCCTAAAGTTCAGTTGGCTTTTGAGCGCATAGCAATGGCAACTGTTTCAGCTTCAGCAAAGGATGCACAAAAGCTCGGGCTCTTAACTCCACATGACAGTATTACGCTGGATAATGAAAAACTGATATATGAAGCTAAACAAGATGTAATTGATTTAGAAAAAACATATAAAACACCGGTTGTTCGTGAAGACATAACTCTTCCGGGTAATAGCGGCAAACAGGCTTTAATCAATGCTATTAACGGGTACATGGATCTTGGAAAGATCACCGAACATGATGCAGTTATAGGAAACAAACTGGCGCATGTATTAACAGGCGGAAATATTGAAGTTGCTCACAAGACAAATGAACAACATATTCTTGATCTTGAACGAGAGGTTTTTGTATCGCTTTGCGGAATGGAAAAGACCCGTGAAAGAATGAAGTATATGCTCTTGAATGGAAAGCCTTTGAGAAATTGATGTTGTGGTGTTTGAAGTTGCTGGCTCTAGAAAAATACTGGATTGCCCGATCAGGTCGGGCAATGACATGTGAATTGAGTAAGATCGACGAAGTGAGACAAATACCCTGTGCTTAATTTTCAAACTTTTAGGTTTTGTTTGATTTCATAATAAAATATCTAAATATATGCATGAAGCCTTATTATATACTAAAGAAAAGGATAACGCAGTAAGATGTCTGTTGTGTAGGCACAATTGTGTTATCAATAATGAAAAGTTTGGAATATGTAATGTGCGCTATAACAAAGATGGAGTTTTATACTCTTTGTTTTACGGCAAACCAATAGCAATGGCTGTAGACCCAATTGAAAAAAAGCCATTGTTTCATTATTTCCCTGGATCATCCTCTTTTTCAATTGCTACAACTGGATGTAATTTTAAATGTTCGTTTTGTCAGAACTGGAATATCTCCCAATATCATCCTGAAGAGAGTGAAAAACCTGCTTCAGAAACGGTTTTACCGGACAAGGTTGTTAAGAGTGCAATTGCTCATAAGTGTAAAAGCATTGCATATACTTATACTGAACCGACTATATTTTTTGAATATGCGTTAGACTCAGCAAAGCTGGCTAAAGAAAATAGCATAGGAAATTGTTTTGTTACAAACGGATATGTGTCACGTGAAGCAATAGATATAATCTCGCCATATCTTGATGCTGCAAATATTGATCTAAAGGCTTTTCGCAAAGATACATATAGAAAATATATGAAGGCTCAGCTGGATGGTGTCTGCGACTCAATAAAATATATGAAAGAAAAGGGGATCTGGATTGAGGTAACAACTTTAATAATACAGGGTATAAACGATGATCCATCAGAGCTTAAGGATCTTGCTTCATTTCTTGTTCAGATTGGCAGGGATATCCCATGGCATATCAGCCGGTTTCATCCAGATTATGAAATGAAAAAGATTGAGCCAACTCCTATAGCAACTCTTAAAAAAGCATATGAGATAGGAAAGGAAGCTGGCCTTCGTTATGTATATCTTGGAAATATCCCCAGCGGTGATAACACTGAAAGTACATATTGCTATAATTGTTCAGAGCTGCTTATCAAACGATCAGGATATGTTGTTGAACAAAATAATGTTACTGATAAATCTGAATGTCCGAAATGCAAGGCGCTGATAGATGGAGTTGGTTTGGCAGGTAATTGAAGAAAAAATATGTTCGATATTGCCACCTAAAAGTGCTATATACTATACATTATGCCGATGCTTAAATTATCAAAACACGATCCAAAAAAGGAGTTGGAATTTGAGGTAAAATATCAACTTACTTTGACAGTAGATCAAAGGTTTGAAATGATGTTTGGAAAAGATGCCTTGATTTGGACAAAGTTTGCGAGGGAACATGAATATTTCAAAACTCCTCTCATTGTTAAACGCCCATAAGGTTAAATATGTTATAATTGGTGCCTCTGCCATGCCTGTGCATGGCTATTCGCGCCATACCAAGGATATTGATATCTTTATCGAGGCGACAGAAGAAAATGCTGCAAAAACAATGTTAGCTCTTGAAGAATGTGGATATGATGTAATTGATCTAACAATAGAGGAGCTGTTAGAAAAAAAAATATTATTAAGACAGTATATTTTGGAAACAGATATACATTCTTCAGTTGCCGGAGCAACATGGGAAGAAATTTGGAAATCCAAGGTTCAGGCTGAATTACAAGGCGTAATTACCTATTTTGCATCTCTTGATGACCTGATAAAAATGAAAAAAGCTGCTGGTCGTGGAAAAGATATAGATGATTTAAGATATCTTAATGAAATAAAAAGACAGATGAAGTTAAAGGAAAAGAAAGTCAAAGCGTAAAACTAAATTTAGTATTCCTCTAAGCTATGTTTGTAGGATTACCTTCTCTGATATTGCGGATGCTGGTTGAAATCTCAAGCAAACTGTTTCTTCTTTGTTGTAGTTCTGATGTAAGCCCGTCTCGTCTTTCTCTTGAATGTTCTAATTCAGAGTTTGCTGTAGCGAGGCTTGCTGTTGCCTGATTAAAATCTCTTCTGGCTTCAGTGACCCTGTTGTCATAAAATGGGTCGTGTCTTGATCGAGCCAACTCTCCTGATTCTGCCAGATATCCTCTATAACTTGAATTTGCAGTTGTATACTGTTCCGGAGATCTGTCAGGGCTAGGTTTTCTGACCTGTAACAGACGGTTTGTTCCTAAACCAGAATTTAGGGGAGATGCTTCTTCACCGCTTACAAAAGCTTTCCTTAATGCCATCATTGCGTGAAACGCCATAAGCATTATATCGCCGAACTGATTTTGAAGATCAGACAAAGCTTCAAGACATCTTTGTGCAACATGGTTCTGCAGTTCATTATAAAAAAGTTGTTTGAATGTGTTTGCAAGTTCAGTTTCTCTTAATACTCGAAGATAAGTTGTATCTAACCGACCTGTCTGTTCCGTAAGCCTTTGACCAAGTTCATCAAGGGCATGTAAGCTGCTATCTACAAGACTTCTTGCTTGTTCTTGGCGTTGTCTCAACCCAGAACAATTTAGGTTGTCATCTGATGCGGTTTCAGTGACGAGGTTGACATCGCCTTGAAGTCCACTTGCTTCGGTGTTTAATCTTTCAGCATCGTTTGTTAATCTTCTTAACAATGCTTGCTCAGAAGCTGAGATTCTATGTGGTCTTTCACCTATTGCAAACATGTACTTATCCTTTATAAATATCACTTTATGACATGACAACCATCAGCGCATGATATGCGACAAAACAGCTGTGTCAAGAAATAACCTCTATTGAAATACTGATTACAGCTACAATTACTCTCCTCTGGTTACATTCCTTCTAACCGCGCTAGCAATTGCATAACGAAGGGGTTCTGAATTATTAAATTGCTCGTCACAAGTAGGTAAACGTAAATGCCATCGATTGCCTGCACCAACACCAGTCCTGTGAGCTCTGGCAAAATCTTCATATATTTCGGGATCCCCAGCCCCACGCCGGGATTTCATAATCTCGTCTAAATTAACAACCTTTCTTGTGCCCAAAGCGTCGCCATGAACACCTCCTGCTTTGACACCTGATCGCACACGAAGTCCTCCAGCGCCTATTATCTCTGCTGATTCACCTGATCTTGCCCTGTTAAACAACTCCATGATACGCGGTGTTCTGCGACCTAAGAATGGAAGTGCTGATAATCCCAGCACTGTTAGCCCATATCCTAAATTTTCAACCTGAGCACCCATTTCAGCCTGTGTATTTGCATTCACCATACCATTGATCGCTGTTGCCACTTCATAACCACCAATACCTAAGAGTTCAAATGCTGGAATAGCAATTGTTGGACAGAGAATCGTCGCGCCAATCCCGACAGCCAGCATTGCCAAACCTTCAAGAGACGCTGCTTGTTCTACAATTCGAAATGCACCTTGTCCAAACCGAACTGCTAATGAACTATCAATGGATGGAGCGCTTGCAGGTATTGACGGTGCTGAAGGAGCAAAAGTCTGAGTTTCTGGTGCTGTGTTTGCTGAAAGGACAGATGGGAGCGGTGGCAAAACCAGTCGCTCAATATTAGTAGTGTTGATGTTGTTGATTACCATAAAATTCCTCCTAGTGTTTGTTTAACAGAAGCTTGTTTAGGTTTTAAAACAAGATTTTGTTAACTACAAACACTTGTGCACGCATATTTTGAAATCTTAAAGATGCCTAGTGTTTGTTTAACAGAAGCTTGTTTAGGTTTTAAAACAAGATTTTGTTAAC
>CAZLRI010000065.1:9527-10203 GCA_964561745.1 uncultured Pseudobdellovibrionaceae bacterium
TACAAACACTGTTAAATTTTAAGTCTACATTTTAATTATCGACACATTTCTAAAAAAGTTGCTACCGCAACGCAAGAATGTCGTAACTACTCAAGCAAATTCTAGTAATTTCTGATGTCATTGCGGGCAAATGACGAAATTATCGGCATTTGCATGGCAATCCCTTGAAATTTATTGAGATTGCTTCGTTGCTTCGCTCCTCGCAATGACTACAATTATTTCAATAAGTTACAGAATGTCCTCCCCCTTGCATAACATATTGTTTTTATTGGTTTTATATCTAAGAGATGTGCGGTAAGCGATGAATACATAACGCCTATCAACAGGCTCTGGTTTCTAGTCTATAGTCTCATGTCTAAATATGATATTTTACTCTGCCTGACAGATTTAATCACCAATATTTATAATTTGAGGTCTGACCCCTTTTTTCTTTTGCATATTTGTAGAATCGATTAATGACATCACCTCAAATATTGCTTGGTCTGAAACTGAAGTGCCGTTTGTAATTGATGACAATGATTTTTGGATTACATCAGGCTCAACCCTTACACTTGCAGATGATGTTGTACTCAAATTCAGACCATACAGCACACTTGTTCTGGATGACGGAGAATCAGCTTTAACACCGATTTTCACAGGGGTTTAAATCGTCACAATAGTGCCCAAGTATTTTAGT
>CAZLRI010000066.1:0-4228 GCA_964561745.1 uncultured Pseudobdellovibrionaceae bacterium
CTGAAGAGGCTAATATTAAAATTGTCGGATGTAAAATGTTGCATCTGAATAAAAGTAAAGCCGAAGGTTTTTATGCAGTTCATAAAGACAAATCTTTTTTTAATAGTCTGGTTAGTTTCATGACTTCTGCTCCATCTGTTGTTATGGTTTTAGAAGGCGAGAATGCAATTGAAGAGTGGCGTAAGACAACAGGAGTTACAAATCCTGAGTCTGCAGCAGAAGGCACAATTCGAAAGGACTTTGGCTCTTCAATTGAACGTAATGCTGTGCATGGATCAGACGCGCCAGAAACCGCTCGTTTTGAAGTTGCATACTTTTTTGAAAATAATGAGATCGTAAATTACGAATGGGTGTAATAGTCGTTAGTCGTTGGTCGTTCGTCGATAGTTTAAAAACTAAAAACTAACGACTAAATACTATCGACCATCGACTAGATATGATTGCTTCAAAGGGAAGTTTTCAGATATTAGACCATACTGCTGATGTTGGTATTCAAGTTGAAGCAGAAACACTCGAGGATCTGTTTAGGTGTGCAGCAGAAGCAATGTTTTCTGTAATCGTTGATTCTAAGCCTAATCTCATTCCAGCGTTATCTATCCCAATAGAAATTAATTGTAAGGATTTTGAAATTAAAGACAAAGGCGTTTTTGAACGCCTTTTGGTTAAATGGTTGCAGGAACTATTATATATTTTTGAAACCCGCCATCTAATTCCTACTCATTATTATATCGATAATATGTCAGAGAGTATCATTGAAGGATGTGTCAAAGGACAAAGATTTGACAGAAATCGCCATAAGCTCAAGAGTTTAATCAAGGCTGTTACATATCATAAGCTTAAAGTTGAAAAAAATGATACTTGCTGGTTTGCACAGGTTATTTTTGATATTTAATCAAAAATATATACTACCAACTATCGACTAATAAACAATGGAACTGAAATATTTAAATAATTGTGAAATGATCTCTCATTATATCGGTGAAGTTTTTCAAAGAATTTTTAATGAAAGCAGCAATTCACTGGGGTTAAAGTTAATATATGATGTATCTCACAATATTGCTAAATTTGAGGAGCATCGTGTAGGTAGAAATTTTAAAAAATTACTGGTACATAGAAAAGGAGCTACACGCGCTTTTCCCCCAAAACATCCGGCATTGCCGCATGCATATCGCCTCATAGGTCAGCCTGTGCTTATTCCCGGAGATATGGGGAGATGTTCTTATGTGTTGGTTGGAACAGATCAAGCTATTGAAAAGAGCTTTGGTTCTACCTGTCATGGAGCAGGGCGGCTTATGAGCAGAAAACAGGCAAAGCGAATTGCAAAAGGAAGAAATATTGAAGATGAATTAAGAAAAAAGGGGATTGAAGTTAGAGGTGCTTCTCATAACACAATAATAGAAGAGATGCCAGATGCTTATAAAGATGTTTCAGAGGTGGTGGACATTGTAGCAAATGTTGGTATCTCTCAAAAGGCGGCTAAGATAAGACCAATAGGGGTTATAAAGGGGTAGTTATGCCGATATATTCACATTCAAGACTGCAAACTTTTGAGCAGTGCAAGCTTCGATTTAAATATCAGTATATTGATAAGATCCCCCGTGAAGAGCAGTCAATTGAAGCTTTTCTGGGCAACCGTTTTCATGAGGTCATGGAAAAATTATATAAAGATATTGATATTCGTTTGCCTAAGTTGATTGATCTCCAGAAACTTTTTGATGAATTGTGGGAAAAGAATTGGGGCGAGCATGTTTTTATTACAAAATCCGAGCGTGCTTCTGAAGATTATAAAAAGATAGGTCATATAGAACTTGAAAACTATTATGTCTGTCATCATCCATTTAAGCGCGGCAAGGTTCTGGGTTTGGAGAGAAGATTTCTTTTGGATCTTGATGGAAGTGGAAAATATTTACTTCAATGTTATCTAGACAGGGTTATGGAAAGAGAACACGGGATTGTTGAAATTCATGATTATAAAACCGGAAGCAGTTATCTTCCTGAACAGTCTGCTCTGGATAGAGATAAGCAGCTTGCATTGTACGAAATGGCTGTAAGACAGGCATGGCCTGATATTAAAGAGGTTGACCTGATATGGCACTATGTTTTTTTCGGCAGGGTTATGCAATCAAAAAGAACTCCTGAAGAACTTGATAAATTAAGAAAAAGAACAATGTCTATCATTGACGAAGTTGAGTCTGCAAAAGATTATCCTCCATGTGAATCAGCTTTATGCTCATGGTGTAATTTTCAGGATCTTTGCCCGTTGTTTTCTCATATGTATAAGACATCTGCCATGTCTCGGGAAAATTTTCTTAAAGAAGATGGTGTTGTTCTTGTAAATGAACTTGCAAGAATAGTAGGAAAAAAATCTGAATTAAAGGCAGAGGTTGGTGAGCTGGAAAAGATTGAGGAAATGATTAAAGAAGCTATTGCAAAGTTTGCTGATAAAGAGGGAATAGGAACTGTCTACGGCGTAGAGAATAAAGCAAAGGTATCTGAAGATATAAAAATATCTTATCCATCCAGCAAGGATGATAAACGTAAGGCTTTTGAGGATTGTTTGGAGAAACTTGGTATGTTTAGTAAAGTGAGCAGCATAAATTGGAGCAAGCTTAAATCAATAGCAAAGAAGGAAAATTGGGTAGTAAAAAAGCCGGAGGAGTTAGATCAATTTGTAGATGTTACTCCATCAAAGGTGGTAAGGCTTAGTAGACGCAGGGAATCAGATGATGTGTAGCAAAATTGGCAAAAACATTTTATGCTTGAAATAAGCTGCTTGTTATAAAATTAAGCAGCTTTTTTATTTGACTTTCAAAATGCTTTTGGCGATTTTCTATGAATCGAAAATAAATAGAAAGTTAACCTAAAATATCCATGATAACCAAACGTCAAAAGGAAGTGCTTGATTTTCTAAAATCTTACAAAAAGAAAAAAACTATGCGCCTTCTCTCGAAGAAATAAAAGAGCATTTAAATTTGTCATCAGTTTCTACAGCTCATCATCATGTCAAAAAACTTCAAGATGCGGGTTATATATATAAAAACTATAATCAGCCAAGGTCTGCTTTGCTTGCTGGAGAAATCGAAACCATAGAAATACCTATAGTTGGTATTATTGCTGCTGGCGAGCCTATCGAAGCCATAGAAAATACCACCGATAAGATTACAATTACAAAAGATGATTTGGGTAAACATGGGCGACATTACGCCTTACGTGTAGAAGGTAGTAGTATGATTGATGAGGGAATATTTGATGGAGATATGGTTATTATCAGGGATCAAAAAATAGCTGATAATGGTCAAACTGTTGTTGCCATCGTGGATGATAATTATGCTACTTTAAAGAAAATTTATAAGGAAAAAGATAGATTTAGGTTGCAGCCTGCAAATCCGAATTTATTGCCGATATATAAAAGAGATGTGGAAATCAGAGGCGTTGTTGTAAAGATCATTAGAAATCTTGAATTGCCTACTGAAGAAATAAAGTGTGATTCTGCTCTGTTGAAAAGGCGCATTGATTATTCTTGGGATTACAAGGGTGAAAAGACAAAAACTTTTACCCACGGCTTGCATACATATCCGGCAATGTTTATCCCTCAAGTAGCCAAACGGTTGATTCAAACCTACAGCCAAAAGGGAGATGTTGTTTGTGATATATTTTGTGGCTCTGGCACAGCGCTAGTGGAGAGTAGATTGTCAGGTAGAAATTCTGTAGGAATTGACTTAAATCCTTTTGCAGTTTTTTTGGCAAAAGCAAAAACAACAGAAGTAGACCCTTCTAAGCTAACCAAATCATTTTTTTTACTACTCGATAGGTTTGATAACATTAAGTCTAACGAGATCATAAAACCAAATTTTTTAAACATAGATTTTTGGTTTAAAGAAAAGGTTATTTGTCAGTTGGCGAAGCTAAAAAAAGCCATTCTGGAAATAAAAGACATGTCGATTAGAAATTTCTTTTTGGTAGGATTTAGCGAAACAGTAAGATTGTGCTCAAATACAAAAAGCGATGAGTTTAAGCTTGTCCGAAAAACTCCGGAAAAATTAAACAATTTTGATCCTGATGTGTTAGGTGTTTTTAAAAAGAAAACGGAATTTAACATAGGTGCGATGTCCGGTTATTATTATCATGTTGATAAGACTATTTCATGCAAAGTGTTATTAGGGGATTCTTCAAAGGATAATGGAATTGCGGCTAAATCAGTTGACTGTATTATTACTTCTCCGCCTTA
>CAZLRI010000066.1:4328-10030 GCA_964561745.1 uncultured Pseudobdellovibrionaceae bacterium
TATGGTCAGTTTTCACGTCTTTCTGCTCAATGGCTTGACATTTTTGATGACCCAAACAAAGCATCGGCTGTTGATAAAAATTTGCTTGGTGGCAGAGCCACAAAAGACCTTTTGCACAACTTACCTTCCGTCCATTTGAATGATACTATTTCCAAGGTTTCTACAAGTGATAAAAAAAGAGCTGGAGAAGTTCTAAGTTTTTATATTGATCTAGATAGATGTCTTAAACATGCCTATCGACTGTTAAAACAAAATAAATATCTTTGTCTTGTTATTGGTAATAGACTTGTTAAACAGGTTCGTATCCCCACCGATTTTATTGTTGCAGAATTGGGAGAAAAAATAGGTTTCGCATGCGAAGATATAATGGTTAGAAACATTCCTGGTAAGAGAATGCCATTAAAGACATCGCCTACCAATATAATAGGAAAACTTGAAGAAACAATGATTAAGGAGAGCATTGTAATTCTTAAGAAGATTAAGGAATGAGCTGCTTATAATTGTCGAACAACTCTAGAAAATTTCTTTTATTGATTCTAAAACCTGTTTAGAGAGACGTTTCTTGAGCCACGTTCAATGTCGCTAATATATGTTCTATGCAAATCGCACTTAAAAGATAATCCTTCTTGGGAAAGTCCTTTCTGGATTCTTATCTCACGAATTCTCTTTCCGAATTGTTTCTGAATATCGACCATGATTTGGTTGCATACATATGCGTATGTATACTATAAGTCTACAGACTATAAGTTACATAAGATGAGTTGGGTTAGTTGAATATAAAACGATGATTTGGAAAGTCTAAATTTTATGATATTGAGCTTCTGCTTAAGAATTGTGGGGTTAGTTTGTTATATGGTTTGAAGCTTA
The DNA here is from genome assembly GCA_964561745.1 of uncultured Pseudobdellovibrionaceae bacterium. Taxonomy (GTDB): domain Bacteria; phylum UBA10199; class UBA10199; order 2-02-FULL-44-16; family DYJF01; genus CAZLRI01. The sequence goes on from CAZLRI010000066.1 coordinate 5,196, forward strand.
GAAAAGGGTAGTAAACTTAAGGCTGCAAACAACGCAGCCTGTTTCTTTTTGAGCGGGCGATGGGAATCGGACCCACGTATGAAGCTTGGGAAGCTTCCATTCTACCACTGAATTACGCCCGCTAATTTTTTAGAAAAAATATTAAAGAACATTCTTGCAGAGCCTATAGCATTTATAATAGTTGTATGCAATATGGTTTTAATTTGAAGAAAAATATTAATTTAATTATGTGGAGTTTTTATGGATAAGAATAAAATTATTTTATGTCCCCAGTGCAAAAAACCTGTTACATGGAAAGATAATCCCTATCGTCCGTTCTGCTCTGAGCGATGTAAGATCATTGATCTGGGTGATTGGGCTGCTGAGCGTTACAGAATTCCTGATAAAGAGATTGGCAGCGAAGAGGATTTTAATGAAAATGAAAAGGATATTTTAGAGTAAAAAATGGAAAGAAAACAATATACTGCATATCGTTCAAGGATCATTAATCCATTGAGCTCATCCAGAGCTTCTGATATTCGTGATGGTCTGTTGATTGTTGATAAGGTTGGTTGCATTGTGTTTTGTGGATCTTATGCAGACGCCAAAAATTTAAAACTCAAACTTAAAATAATTGATTTAAGGCAATATCTGCTTATTCCCGGGCTGATAGATTGCCACTTGCATTTGCCGCAGCTTGATTGCCGTGGCAAACATGGGGAAACTCTTTTAGATTGGTTGAAACGATATATATTTCCGGCTGAAGCTGCGTTCAAAGATCCAAAAATAGTTGATGATGTTGGTAAAAGATTTTTTAAAAAACTCATTCTTAATGGCACTACTACAGCTTCTATTTATGTTACAGTGCATTCATCTGCCACTGATCATGCATTTAAATTAGCAAAACAATGTGGAATAAGGGCTATCATTGGTAAGGTGATGATGGATCAGAATGTTCCGGAAGAACTGGTTGAGAATACAAAAGATTCATTAAGAGAGAGTGAGAAGCTGGCTGCTAAGTGGCATAACTCATGCTCTGGCAGGCTTCGCTATGCATTTACGCCACGTTTTGTTCCAACATGCAGCAAACTTTTGCTCAAAGAGATTGGAAAGCTTGCATCTCAATCTGATACATATATACAAAGCCATATAGCTGAGACAAGGGAAGAAAATGCCAATGTTAAAAAGATATATCCTGAATATACGGATTATTTTTCAATTTTTGAGGATACTGGAACTGTAGGACCTAAGACAATTTTGGGGCATGCTATATATCTTTCAGATAGCGAATTTAAGCGCATGGCAGCTTCAAAAACCAAAATAGCACATTGTCCTACATCTAATCTTTTTTTGAAGAGCGGAAAGTTTCCGTTTTTTAAAGCAGAGAAAGCCGGGGTTTTCTTAGGACTTGGTACTGATGTTGGAGCTGGTACTTCTATGTGCTTATTTTCCGAGATGCGGCATGCTGATTATACACAGCCTGACCAATGGGTTGATCCTGTAAAAGGTTTTTATCTGGCAACCTTGGGTGGTGCTGCGGCTTTATCTATGGGCAATGAGATAGGTAATTTTAAGCATGGAAAATGGGCGGATTTTATAGTTCTGGATATTAGAAAGATTGATTATCATTACAAGCTTTCAGATCTTACAACAGATGAGGTCTTATCTTTGTTAATGTATAGAGGAACCGGTGCTGTTGTAAAATTTACATATGTTTCTGGAAAGAAACTTGATGTTGATTCACTTAAGTTATTTCGCAGAGCAGTTGGCTATTAATTTTTATTTATATCATTTTTTATCATTCCGGACTGTTCTTTTGTCATTCCGGACTTGATCCGGAATCCAGAAAAGTCTTTAAGGAACTGGATCCCGTGTCAAACACGGGATGACAAACTACAAGTGCAGGATGGTAAACTATAAGCACGGAATGACGGATTTTTCATAGGTGACAAACCTTAGTAAAAATTCATTAGATTGTGTATTAGTTATCTACCAAAGACCGTCTATTTAAATCTCCTTACTAAAATTGTAATCATTGGCGCAAACATAAGCAGAATGATCATCATATTTGGATAAGTAGTTCCGCATATTAGAGAACATGCACCACCATCTTTCAATAGATTATGATATTGATTTAGCATAGCCTCATTATTCACGTTGAGTTGATTATTAGCTGTTTCTGTCTCAGAAGTTGGGCCGCTGTTTTGTGTGTTGTCAGAGTTTGCAATATGAACCAAAGGAATTTCAAAAGTGGTTTCTGTATCATTTGTTTCCTCTGTTTCTTCTCCAGACGGTTCTGGGCAATCTTCGATATCTTTTTTATCACAAACCATTCCTTCTTGTGGGCATCCAAAATAAGTACCAAATATATATTCGCAGTTATCTCTCCCAAGTGAAGGAGGAATACCTTCGCCAACTGGGTCAGAGTTATAAAATCCATCTCCATCTAGATCGTATGAAGGACAACCATTATATTCTCTTTCACCATGTAGTGAAGGACATCTGTCAACACTATTATATATACAATCTCCATCATTATCTTCTTCTTCTGCAATCATTAAAAAACCGCATCTTTCAGCTTTTACATTTTGTGGTATTATAATAATCAATAGAAAAATAGTAAAAATTGTAGATATTAAAGTCATGTGTTTCATAAACATCTCCTGCTTAGTATTTCTTAGATCTTAATAGAAGCATGGGTAGTAATGGAATAAGGAACATTGTGATTATTATTATACCAGGGACAACCATTTCATGCACAAAGCTGCAACCATTGCCGCCAAAACCTGAATTATCATTTGTTTCAGAATTTTGGTCAGCATCAGATGCTATTACAGGTTGTGTATCAGATGGTGCAAAGTCTGGAGGTGTTAAATCTGCAGGAGGTGCTATATCTGGAGGAGGAGGGGCTTCTTCAGGAATTACTTCAGGTGGAACTTCTGGTGGTTCTTCAGGCACTACTTCAGGAGGGGGCGGTGATTCAGCATCTGGTACCTCAGGGGCTTCGGATCCTTTTCTAACCGAAGGAGGGCAGCCATTATATTTTAAATAACCTTTTTGATATATGCAGTCATCTTCAGAATCAATTATAGTATCGCAATCAGCATCATCACCTAACCCATCTACTCTTCTGATATAATCATCTGAGAAACACGGGCAGCCTTGTTCATCTTTATTTGTTCCTAAACCAAAGACATGATTACATTCATCATCAAAATCCCTTGTTCCATCACAATCAGAGTCAACTGCATCTGATTCAAGCCTGCATGGGCAACCACTTTCTTGTGTGCCAAATGCAGTTGGACATCTATCTCTAAAATCTACAACATGGTCGCCATCATTGTCTAGGATATCGCTGCAATATTCACCCATTCGTAAAGGATCCATGCATTCTGGTTTGATATCCATTGGTGCTATGCTTGAATCTGAAACTGGTGCTCCAGATGCTATTGTGCTTAAAAATAGAAGCGCCATAGCTGAACTGATTAAAAATATTGATTTTAATGCGCCTATCTTCATAATCGACCTCCATTACGTGGGTCTTCACTTAGGGAAAATAGCAAGTATTGTGCCAGCTATGATTATAAAACGGTCAAATTTATATTAAAATGGAATTATTCTATTGTTTTTTATAGGTTAGCAGTATAAGTAAAAGTAAATTCTCAAGGAAATATGCTTGTAATAACTAACTGAAAAATAGTTATTTTATCAATTTGATAGTTTTGTTAATGGATTGACGGTAGTGTAAAAAAAGAAAGAAGGAGTTATTATGTATTCTATTAGTAAGAGCTTTAATTTCTGTTATGGGCATAGATTAATGGGTGATTCTGGTAGATGCAAGCATCTGCATGGTCATACAGCCAAAGTTGTTATAAATATAAGAAAAGATGCATTAGAAGAAACCGGAATGGTTTGCCATTTTGATGAGCTTAAAGATCTGGCTGGTAAATGGATAGCAGATAATCTTGATCATTCTATGCTGCTTTCAAAGCATGATCCTCTGGCGAAACTTCTTAAAGAAAGCGGAGAAAGAGTATTTGTAATGGATGGAAATCCAACTGCTGAAAATATTGCTGAACTTATATTTAAGAATTTAAAACAAAAAGGGCTGGATCTTTTTAGCGTGCAGGTTTGGGAATCAGATACAGCCAGAGCTGAGTATACAGCTTAGTTGTGCGATGTGCGATGAGGGGTGTGCTTACATCAAACACCGCACAAAGCACATCGAATTTATTCAGAAACAACTTCTTTTAATTCTGGAAAAGCATTTTTTAATGAGCGTTCAACAGCTGATTTAAGGGTCATTAAAGAGAACGGGCAGCATCCGCAAGCGCCGGTAAGCTTTACTACAACAGTATTATCATCCTTTATATCTACAACTTCAACACCGCCGCCATCAGCAGCAAGTTTTAGCCGAACAGTTTCATCTAATACTTTTTCAATATCCGCCTTATTTAACATTTTTATCTCCTCTCTGTCATTCTCGTGCTCGGAGACTTTGTCGCAATTGCTTTTTTGCTCTTTTTTGTCATTCCTGCGCAGGCAGGAATCCAGTAAAAACAACATGTTCTGGTTCCCCGCTGGAGTTTATCCTCGAGTGTTTTTGTCGGGGGCGAGGATGACAACAAAAAGGTATTACGACACAGTTTCTCGACACAGGAATCCATTTGTTAATCAATAGAATAATGCGATGGTTGAGCTAACATTTATTTAATATGCGTGCAAGTTAATAAGTAAGGCTTCTCTTGCTTTTCTTTCTATTCTTCATTATTAAACCACGATTATTAATGAACGGATTATGTATAGCTCCCGCAAAACAAAATGACCGATTGTAGCAATGGGATGTAGTTTCACAC
>CAZLRI010000067.1:0-9950 GCA_964561745.1 uncultured Pseudobdellovibrionaceae bacterium
TTAAAATCTGCTGTTGCAAAGGCAACTAGAGCAGAATCTATGCTGGTTACGTTTCTTGTAGCAAAAGATATATCGTTACCTGTAGCTATAAAAATATTTGTTTGATTTTTTATTTCATCTGCATTGGTAATAAGGTCGTCGTCAAAATCTGCTCTATCATCATCAGGATTTTGAGGATCAAGTCCCGCTGATTGTATGGTAATTCCTGTTTCTATCCCCCATATATTATTAAAAAGCACCCTATATAATGGGGCTGAATATAAATTAAGCTGAAAGTACCCATTTTGGTTCAACAGAGGAACTTCTGAATTTAAAAATTCATAAAAATCTGTAACCCCTCCTTCGTCTAAGTCATTTAACTCAAATTCTTGTTCTGCTTTTAAGCCGCTGTTTGTTTCGCATGCATATGTAGTTGTAACCAGCTCTTTGAGGGTGTCGGGCACAGTGTCTCTTTCTGTCAATGATATGATTCTTGTGTTATTAATGAATATAAAACCTTCAGGAAGGTTGGTTACTTGATAATCTATGTCTTCAGTAACAAGGTTTCCATTCTGGTCTGTGCAAGGGGGAATAGTAACTTCATTAAAAGCCATGCCAGGTACTATTCCAATTGGGTTATTATCAGCTATGACCGCATGTATTTCTTCTCTGGAAGGGGCAGAGAGTGTTATGTTCACTGGAGCTGTATTTTGATCAATATCCTCATTTATTTCAGGTTCTGCAATATCTGGTATGCTAGGATGGTCTTTAACAACTATCTGACCATTGCAACCAGTGCTGGCAAAAAACCAAACGTGAAAATTGCTGCGGTAAGAGCTAAATTATAGATAGCTTTATTTATAGTTTTTCTTTTCATAACATGCCTCCCATTGATAAGTCTTTATTATGATGCATATCTATTATTATTATTATCGGTCAGCATCTTATAAAAGTTGTGTAAAAAATACAGAAAAATGTAATCAAATTCTCCAGATACGAAATTAGCATGTAAATTCAAGCGGTTTTGAGCTAAAAATTTTCAATTTTTTCTACTTTTTTGCCAATTTTTAGCTTAAAAATATCTGACGCAGCAACTGTGACTGCTATAACGATTGATGTTACAATAAGCGACACTATACTATAAAACCCTTGTTTTTTGCAAAAAATATGCAAATTTTTATTTGTTTTTCTTGATTTTAGTGAAAAAAAAAGACATTTTAACGCGTCTTAACTTGCTTTTTTAAAAACAATCCCCATTTTAGGGGGGCTTTAGTGATGGTGAAGGGGGCTTGAGGAAGGCGGAACTGGGAAGATGTTGATGCGTCCCGATGAGATATGTTTTTTTGTGCAAGGGTGGTGGAACTGACGATGTTGAGGCGTCCCGATCCTGCATGATTTTTTCTTTTTGAAAAAATCATCTTGCGGGATCGAGGATCCTCGGTTTGACAAATGTTTTTTATCATAATGGGCGGATGGCGGAACTGGCAGACGCGCTAGACTTAGGATCTAGTGGATAACACCATGGGGGTTCAAATCCCCCTCCGCCCACATTATAAAAAACCATGTCAAACCGCGACCAGACTTGAGGTGATGAGGGTTCCCGCCCGCCTCGCCTTGCAAGAGCCGTAAGGCTCGCATGGCGGGCAGGCAAGTCCCCTCCCTCGCACCAATTATTTGATATATTTAACATAGAACAAAACGAAAGGTGGGTTCATGAAAACTACAATAGATAAGAAATCAAGCGTAAGACATCGGATAAGTGTTGAGGTTTCTCCCCAGAGAGTAGAAAGATCAGCAACAGCAGTGCTGGGAGAAATGCAAAAAGAAACAGCTATAAAAGGGTTTAGAAAAGGAGAGGTTCCTTTAGATATATTAAAAAAATATTTAGGTCAGGACATAAACAAGGAAGTTATAAAAAAGGTAATTAGAAATACATATGTTGAAGCATTGAGAAGAGAAAACTCGGTTCCTATCTCAGAACCTTTTATTGAACATGAAAACTATACTGAAGGAGATCCTTTTATATATCATGCGAGTTTTGATGTTATGCCAGAGATTGTGACACCTGAATATGATGGCGTAAAACTGGAAAAGGAAAAACTTGAAGTTACCAAAGAGGAACTTGAAGAAGGAATAAAAAGATTGCAGTATTCCATGACTCAGCTTGAGCCAGCACCAGATGGTCAAGTAGGGCCAGACATGATTGCATTAATAGATTTTGACGGAACTGCAGATGGAAAATCTTTTAAAGGAAGCGAAGCAAAGGATTTTGTGGCTGAATATGGCAATATGCTGCAGTTGTTTGAAAAAGGCATTAAAGGTATGAAACAAGGGGAAGAGCGGGATATTACTTTTGAGTATCCTAAGGATTATTTTAACAAAGAAATCGCAGGCAAACAGGGAAAATTTCATGTTAAAGTAAAGGAGCTCAGAAAAAAGATTATTCCTGAATTAAATGATGATTTGGCAAAATCGCTTGGTAAATACGAGAAATTTGATCAAGTCAAAAAAGAGATTGAGAACCAGATCTTTAAACTCAAAGAAAACTATCAGAAACAGCAGCTATCTTTGCAGATTGTAAGAAAATTGGCGACTGATAATCCTATTGAGGTTCCTGAGATAATGGTGAGCGATGAGCTTGGTGCAATGCTGGAAGACCTTGCTCAGCAGTTAAAGGCAAATGGTCAAAGCTTTGAGGATGCTGGCATTAACACAAAGGATTTTGTAAATAAGAATTACAATGAAGCAATAATGCGTGTTCGTGGTTATCTGTTGGTTTTTTCAATATCCAAAAAAGAAGATATTAAGATTAATGATAAAGATATTGAAGACAGGATGGCGATAATTGCGCAACAGACAAGGCAGGATGTAAAAAAGGCACAAGAACATTTTAATAAAAACAATTTGATCGAAAAATTAAAAAGCCAAATGCTATATGAAAAGACCTTAGATCTGATTCTTTCAAAGGCTAAAATAAAAGAGGTTAAGGCAAAATCCAAAGCTGAGGAAACTCCTAAGAAAACCAGTGAAAAAAAGGAAAAGCCGGCTAAGGCAAAAAAATAGTCCAATCTTAATTAACATGAAAGGGAGTTTATGGAATTAATTCCAATGATTGTTGAGCAGACGCACAGAGGTGAAAGAGCATATGATATATATTCACGTTTATTGAAAGATAGGATTGTATTTATCGGATCGCCAATCACAGATTCGCTGGCAAACGTTGTTATCGCACAAATGCTTTTTTTAGAATCAGAAGATCCAGAAAAAGATATTCATTTATATATTAATTGCCCGGGTGGTGTTGTAACAGCAGGCATGGCTATATATGATACAATACAATATGTTAATCCTGACGTGTCAACACTTTGTATGGGGCAGGCTGCAAGTATGGGCGCGGTTTTGCTTGCTGCCGGAACTTCAGGAAAGAGATTTGTGCTTCCTCATTCAAGGATCATGATTCATCAGCCGCTGGGTGGTTTTCAGGGGCAGGCTGCAGATATTGAAATTCAGGCTAAAGAAATATTAAAGATGCGTGCGCAGCTTGATGGTATTCTTGCAATGCATACAGGGCAGCCTCTGGCTAAAATACAGGAAGACACAGACAGGGATTGTTTTATGAGCAGTGAAGAGGCAAAGATATATGGTTTGATTGATGAGGTTGTAACATATCGTCCTAAAAAAGAAGAAGAAGTAAAAGATAAGAAAAAGAAAAAATAGTTGATAATGGTTAGTTGTGCGATGTGCGGTAAGTGATGTTTGCCGCACATCGAACACCGCAAATCGCACAACGAAATAGAGGAGCTACTATGCCACAAAATCATAATGATGATACTCTCAATCTTTCATGCTCATTCTGTGGTAAAAATCAGCGCGAGGTTCGAAAGCTGATAGCTGGGCCCACAGTATATATTTGTGATGAGTGCATTGAGTTGTGCAATGATATTATTGCTGAGGAGGGTGTTCGGACAAAACAATTCTCTGAGAATATCGGTGTTCCAAAGCCATCTGAAATTAAATCTGTGCTTGATGAACATGTTATTGGGCAGGAATATGCAAAAAGGGTTCTTTCTGTTGCTGTTCATAATCATTATAAGAGAATTGAGAGCTACAAAAAACCTGATGAAGATGTTGAAATTCAGAAGTCGAACATATTGCTGATAGGTCCGACTGGTGTTGGCAAAACCTTGTTGGCAAGGACTCTGGCTAGAATTTTAAAAGTTCCATTTACAATTGCTGATGCAACTTGTCTTACCGAAGCTGGTTATGTGGGCGAAGATGTTGAAAATGTCATTCTCTCACTTTTGCAAGCAGCTGATTTTGATAAGGCTAAGGCCGAACGTGGCATAATTTATATTGATGAGATAGATAAAATTTCCCGCAAATCCGAGAATCCTTCTATTACGCGTGATGTTTCAGGCGAAGGTGTGCAGCAGGCTTTGTTGAAGATTCTTGAAGGCACTATTGCTTCGGTTCCTCCAAAGGGTGGAAGAAAGCATCCTCAGCAGGAGTTTATTCCGGTTGATACAACAAATATTCTTTTTATCTGCGGTGGAACCTTTGTTGGCTTGGATGATATTATTGAGCGCCGTATTGGAGAGAAGAAACTTGGTTTTGGCGCAGAAGTTAAAGGAAAAACAGATAAGAAACTTGGAGAACTTTTAAAAGAAATACAGAGCGAAGATCTTTTGAAGTTTGGCTTGATACCTGAATTTGTCGGTCGAATTCCTGTGATAGCTACTCTTGAAGAACTTGATGAAGAATCTCTGGTGAAGATTTTAACAGAACCTAAAAATGCTCTCACTAAACAATATCAAAGATTGTTTGAGTTTGAAAAAGTAAAACTTACTTTTGTAAGTGGTGCGCTTGAAGCTATCGCAAAACAGGCGATTAAGAGAAAATCAGGTGCAAGAGGTTTGAGGGCTATACTAGAAGAGATAATGCTTGATATTATGTATGACATACCATCAAAGGAAAATGTGATAGAAGTTATTATTAGTGATGATGTAATAGAAAAGAAGAAAGCACCAATGGTTGTTTACGAACAAAGTGCTGAAACAGCTTAAGATATATGTCGCGTAATACATTAGTAATACGTTATTTATATCTGCGTTTGACTGAGGGGGATTATGAACAAGGATGAGATAATAAGTAATTCGTCTGGAAGAGTTGTGATTCCGCTGCTGCCGTTAAGGGATATTGTTATATTTCCACACATGGTTGTTCCCCTGTTTGTGGGAAGGGAGAAATCAATTGCAGCTTTAGAAGAGGCTGTGAACAAGGAAAAGGATATTCTTCTTGCTGCACAGGTTAATGCAAAAACAAATGATCCAAAACCGGAAAATATTTATAGAGTTGGAACTTTGTCATCTATTATACAGCTTTTACGTTTGCCAGATGGCACAGTAAAGGTTCTTGTTGAAGGTAAGTCAAGGGGCAGGATTCACCAGTTTATACCTAATTCAAACTATTTTTTAACAGAAGTAGAAGCTATTAAAGAAGAGGTAGAAGTTACGGTTGAGACAGAAGCTATTATGAGAGGTGTGAAATCTGCTTTTGAACAATATGTAAAACTGAACAAAAGAATACCGCCTGAAATGCTTGCTTCTGTATCTACTATAGAGGATCCTTCAAGGCTTGCTGATACAATTGTTGCGCATCTCACACTTAAGCTTCCTGATAAACAGAATATATTAGAAATAGTTGTAGCAGATGAGAGGTTGGAGAAATTATTAAACCTTATGCAGTCTGAGATAGAGATATTGCAGGTTGAAAGGCGCATTCGTTCAAGAGTTAGAAAGCAGATGGAGAAGACACAGCGCGAATATTATTTAAATGAACAAATGCAAGCTATACAAAAAGAGCTTGGTGAACGAGATGAATTTAAGAGTGAGATAGCTGAATTAGAGGAAAAGATTAAAAAGAAAAAACTTTCAGTTGAGGCTAAGGATAAGGTTCAAAAAGAGATAAAGAAACTTAAGATGATGTCGCCGATGTCTGCTGAGGCAACTGTTGTGAGAAACTATATTGACTGGGTCTTGTCTCTGCCGTGGGGAGAAAATACAAAGGATAAGCTTGAAGTTGAAGAAGCTGAAAAGATTCTTCATGAAGACCATTATGGTTTGGAACAGCCCAAGGAACGTATTATCGAGTATCTTGCTGTTCGTTCATTGGTAGAAAAAATGAAGGGCCCGATCCTTTGTTTTGTAGGTCCTCCGGGAGTTGGAAAAACATCTTTGGGTAGATCAATTGCAAGGGCAATGGGAAGAAAGTTTATCAGGTTGTCTCTTGGTGGAGTTCGTGACGAAGCTGAAATAAGAGGTCACCGCAGAACTTATATCGGAGCGCTTCCGGGTAAGATTATTCAATCTTTGAAAAAAGCAGGTTCAAATAATCCTGTATTTTTGCTGGATGAAGTGGATAAAATGAGTATGGATTTCAGGGGCGATCCTTCAGCAGCGTTGCTCGAAGTTCTTGATCCTGAACAGAACCATATTTTTAGCGATCATTATCTGGATCTTGATTATGATCTTTCAGATGTAATGTTTATAACAACTGCCAACACTTTGTCTGCTATCCCTGCGCCTTTGCAGGATAGAATGGAAGTTATTCGCCTTCCCGGATATACAGAAGTTGAAAAAAAAGAGATTGCGTCAAGATATCTTATAACAAAGCAGCGTGATGCAAATGGGTTAAAGAAAAAGAATATCTCTTTTACTGATGCTGCGCTGAAATTCATAATTAGAAGATATACTAGAGAAGCTGGAGTGAGAAACCTTGAAAGAGAGATTGCTTCTATATCAAGGAAGGTTGCTAGAGAAGTAGCTAAATCAGGTGATAAAGAAAAGTTTGTCAGAATAACTCCAAGAAGGGTGACTCAATATCTTGGTGTTCCTAAATTTCATTATGGTTCAGCTGAAGAGCTTGATCAAATTGGTTTGTGTACTGGCCTTGCGTGGACCGAAGCTGGTGGTGAGTTGCTTGTGACTGAGGTTTCTGTCATGCCTGGCAAAGGAAAATTAACAATAACCGGTAAGCTTGGTGATGTAATGCAGGAATCAGCTCAGGCAGCTATGAGTTATGTGCGGTCTCGTGGTGAATCATTTGGACTAAAGTCGGATTTTTATCAAAAGGTGGATATTCATATCCATGTGCCTGAAGGCGCAATTCCAAAAGATGGGCCATCTGCAGGAATAACAATGGCAACTGCTATAGCCTCAGCGCTGATTAAAGTCCCGATCAGTAAGGATGTTGCTATGACTGGTGAAATAACTCTTAGAGGAAGGGTGTTGCCAATAGGCGGATTAAAAGAGAAGGTTTTAGCAGCTCACAGAGGTAAGATAAAGAAGGTGTTGATACCCAAAGAAAACGAAAAAGATTTAAGGGAGATACCAAAAAAGATTCTAAAAGATATTGAGATTATTACTGTGGAACACATGGATGATGTGCTAAAGGAAGCGCTTGTTTTGGATAGTGCATCAAAGGTGTTTCATAAAAATTTGGTAAAGGGAAATTCTAATCCTAAAAAGGTTAAAAAATCTGATGTTGAAACAAATGCTGTTCAGTAGGAGTTTGAGGGGTCTATATAAGGCAAAGGTTTTTTTAAAAACCTTTGCCTTTTTTTGCCAAAATTGTTTAAGTGTTTCTATGATTAAAATCCTTCAATTTCCGGTTCGTATAGTTGTATGTGTGCTGGCTTATATTTTTTATCTGTTTGAATATTTGTATGATATTCCAAAGAGGAAAGAGGCGACATATGTGCGGCATGGAGAGTGCAAAAAATGCGGGCGATGTTGCAGGGTATTAGCGCTTGAACTGCCGGAAAATTTTGTAAAAAGAGGATGGATAATTAAGCTGCTTACGTTTTACCATAAATTTTGCTTTAATTTTAATTTATTAGGGCTTGAAAATAAGTGGTTAATATATAAATGTGGCTATCTTACAGATGGTGAAAAGGTTAAATGCAAAATATATCCATTTCGACATAGGCTATGCAGATTATACCCTGATGTGCGGTATGTTGGAAGACATAAAACTCATCTGGATTGTGGATTCAGATTTGTAAGAATAGATGGAAAACCAACATTTGATGATGTTTTGGGGATTATGGGAGGAAAGGGTTTTTGAATACACTGCATTTGTACGATTTTTCATCGGTCTCCATTTTGCTTTCGGCACAAACTCGCTTGGAACTATAAGTTCCTAGCTCAAACATGCGCCTCATCAGCTCCATATTGGAGCGATATGGATTGACTGCAAAATGTTGCCGGAAAAATCGACTCATTTCGTTATTATCAAAAACACTTTTCTCCCATGGTTTTAATTTATTTATTAAGGAGACTTTATGAAAATTGTTTCAAAAATTGACGACATGGAGATTGGAACTAATAAGAACGTATATCATAATCTTTCTGTTCCAAGGTTGATTGAAATGTCAATATTAAGAAGCGAAGGAACGCTAGCTGATAACGGTGCGCTGGTTATTAACGGGCTTCGCAGAAAAGGTCGCTCACCGCTGGATCGTTTTATTGTGGACAGACCTGAAATACATGATGAAATTTGGTGGGGTGAAATCAATATTCCAGTGTCTGTTGATCTGTTTGAAAAGATCTTATCCAAAACAAAAGATTATCTATCTACAAAAGATCTTTTTGTATTTGACGGATTTGCCGGTGCTGACCCAACATACAGGCTCCCTGTGCGTGTGATTGCTGAAAAAGCATGGCATGGGCTTTTTAGCCAGACATTGTTCATCCGTCCGACTGATGAAGAATTAAAAACAATTAAGCCGGAGTTTACAGTAATAAATGCCTGTGATCTTGTTTTAGATCCTAAAACTGATGGTACAAAATCCGAGGTGTTTATCGGAGTTGATCTGGTTAAGAAGGTTGTGTTAATTACCGGCACTTATTATGGCGGAGAGATTAAGAAGAGCATCTTTTCAGTCATGAATTATCTCTTACCCATGAAAGATATTTTTTCAATGCACTGTTCAGCTAATATCGGCAAATCTGGTGATACAGCATTGTTTTTTGGATTGTCAGGTACTGGAAAGACAACACTGTCTGCAGATCCTGATAGAAGGTTGATTGGCGATGATGAACATGGCTGGAGCGATAAAGGTATTTTTAATTTTGAAGGTGGTTGTTATGCCAAGGTTATTAAGTTGTCTAAAGAGAAAGAACCTCAAATTTGGAAAGCAATTCGTTTTGGATCTATTCTTGAAAATGTGGTTGTAGATCCTGTAACCGGTTCCATTGATTATAATGATGGATCAATCACAGAAAATACGCGGGCTACATATCCGGTTGATTACATACCAAACTGCATTATTCCGAGTTTGGGAGACCATCCAAAAAATATTGTTTTTCTTACATGTGATGCATTTGGAGTTCTTCCCCCAATTGCTGAACTAACAAAAGAGATGGCAATGTTTCACTTTATATCAGGCTATACGTCAAAGGTGGCTGGTACAGAGGCTGGAATTGTAGAACCAGTTACCACTTTTTCATCCTGTTTTGGAGCTCCATTCCTTCCATTACATCCAACTCGGTATGCAGAGCTTTTGGGTGAGTGCTTGAAGAAACATGATGCAAAGTGCTGGCTTGTTAATACCGGCTGGAGCGGAGGAGGATACGGAGTTGGCAATAGAATGGATATTGCTCTAACAAGGCAGTTATTAACATCAGCTATAACTGGGAAACTCGATAAAGTTAGAAAAAATCCAGATCCTATTTTTAAGGTATTAGTGCCAGAAGAATGCGCTGGTGTGCCAAAGGAAATGCTTGTTGCAAAAAATACATGGAAGGATAAAACAGCATATGATAATGCTGCTAAGCAGCTTGCTTTAGGATTTATGAAAAATTTTGAACAATTTGCTGAAAAAGCAGGTAAAGAAGTTATAGAAGCAGGACCGGTTGGTTATAGCTCCCGCAAAACAAAATGACCGATTGTAGCAATGGGAGGTAGTTTCA
>CAZLRI010000068.1:0-6865 GCA_964561745.1 uncultured Pseudobdellovibrionaceae bacterium
ACCATGTCAAACTATTTCTGCTTCACATCATAAATAAATTCGCTGACCAGTTACAAAACTATAAGTATTTCTAACTTTTTACTTTCGCTATTGTATGAATAAAAAGTTGAAATGCTATATAACTAATTAAAATCCTTGGTTTTAATCAAGGGGTAGATAAGTTAATGTTAAAAAAGTTTGAAAAATCAATAAAAAGCCTTGCGGGTATGACAAATTTATGATTAAGAATACGCGCAGTTAAACATGTCGTTTTGGCATGGGCCCAGTGGAAGGCCCATTTTTTTTAGTTAATTTCAGATGGTTGTTATGAATAGAGAATTAGTAGATAAGATTAAGGTCATTATATTACCAATAGTTAATCAGATGGGTTATGAATTAGTTGATGTTGAATTCCTCTATCAAGGTGCATTGGTTTTAAGAATTTATATAGATAAAGATAAAGGCATAAGCGTTGGTGATTGTGAACAAGTGTCAAGAAGGGTTAGTGATATTTTGGATGCTGAGAATTTTGTTGATAAAAGATATTGCTTAGAGGTTAGCTCTCCGGGGCTTGATAGGCGATTAAATACTATACAGGATTTTAAAAGGTTTTGCGGGCAAGTTGTAACATTGCAAACATTAACACCAATAGACGGCAGAAGTAATTACAAAGGTAAAATAGAAAACGTATCTGAAGAAAAAGTGTATATCAAAGTTGATGGAAAAGATTATGAAATAGATATTTCAAATGTGGCAAAAGCAAATCTTGTTCCAATACTTTAAAAATAAATATTTAATTAATGGAGCGACGTTCGTGCATCGTAGGTCGTTAATGATTTGATATTATAAAATACGAGATACGGGGTGCGAAAAACAGTTTTAAGTTTGTGGAGGAAGTATGGCAGGCATGTTTCAGGATTTAAATCGTATTCTTGAACAAGTAAGCAAAGACAAAGGTATTCCCAAGGAATCGTTAATCGATGCTATTGAAACTGCTTTTTTAACAGCAGCGAGAAAAAAGTGGGGACATTTGGGAGAATTGGAATCTCATTATAATGAAGAAGCTGGAGAAATTGAATTGTTCCAATTTAAAACCGTTGTTGAAAATGTAGAAAATACTAATATCGAGATGTCTTTTGAAGACGCAAAGGGACTTGATCCTGAATGTACTTTTGGCGATGTACTTGGTGTTAAGATGGACCCATCTGTGTTTGGCCGTATAGCAGCCCAGACTGCAAAACAGGTTATAATCCAAAAGGTCAGAGAGGCAGAACGAAATGTAATCTTTGGAGAATTCAAAGATCGTTTAGGAGAAATCATTACCGGTATTGTAAGACGATTTGAAAAAGGCGATATAATAGTTGACTTGGGCAGGGCAGAGGCAGTGCTTCCTAAAGAGGAACAGGTTCAAACCGAAAACTATAAATCAGGAGAAAGATTGCAGGGTTTATTTTTAAGATTAGACAAAGATGGAAAAGGTCCAGCAATTGTTCTTTCAAGAAAATCTATAAACTTTATATCCCAGCTTTTTGCTATGGAAGTTCCTGAGATTGCAGAAGGGATCGTGGAAGTAAAATTTGTGTCACGTGAAGCTGGTGTCAGATCCAAGATAGCAGTTTACTCAAGAGATTCAGATGTAGATCCGGTTGGGGCTTGTGTTGGAATGAAAGGATCAAGAGTTCAGAGCGTTGTTGGTGAATTAAAAGGCGAAAAGATTGATATTGTTTTATGGGATCAGGATCCTGCTCGGTTTGTCTGTAATGCAATTGCCCCAGCAGAAGTGGTTAAGGTAATTATAAGAGAAAGAGAACATACAATGGAAGTCATTGTTCCTGATGACCAGTTGTCATTGGCAATTGGAAAAAGAGGGCAGAATGTAAGGCTTGCTGCTCAATTAACAGCTTGGAACATAGATGTTTATAGTGAAACAAAGATAGAAGCGGTTGCCAGCAGAGCAAGAGCAGCTATGACTAAGCTCATAGGAATAGATGAAAGCACAACCATTATATTATATTCCCATTCATATAGAAGCATAGAGGATATTGCCAAGTCAGCAGTTGATGATTTTCTTAAAATACCAGGCATTGGTGAAGATAAAATGCGTCAGATACACGAATCTTGTGTAAAAGCAGTTAACGAAGGTGGTTCTACAGAGGTTACTATTACAGAAATGTTAAAAGATGAGAATATACTTAAGCTGCAGGAAGAGAACAAACTTAAGAAAGAAAATAAGGAAGTAGATGTTGTTGTGGAGGTGGCGGAAGTTAAGGATAAGCCTGCTGAAAAAGAACCTGAGGTTTTTGAAGGAAGAGAAGGGGATGAGGAATAGTATTTGATAATTTGTTGTGCGTAGTGCGGTGATTGTACTTCGTAAAAACTAAACGATGTACTATGTACGACCGACGCACAACGAGTTGCTAACGACCAATAATAAGGCGCATTATGTCAGATGAAATAAAAGAAAAAGTGAACGAAGGTAAAACAATTGTAGAAAAAAGGCTTAAGCCATCTTTAATAAGGCGTCGTGCAAAGCCAGTTGAGGCAGCGCCTTTACCAGAGGTTCAGAAAGAAGATGAGAAGCCAGAGGTTGCTTCAGGTGCTCAGAATGAAACTTTACTGGCTGAGGAGAAGAAAACAGTTTCTGAGATAAAAGATGCTAAATTTGAAGGACCAAGGATTGGACCAGTTGGTCAAGTTGTAGATTTGAATAAGAGAAAAGAAGTAATTGGTTCAAAAGGTGGAGAGTCTGAAAAAACTGAAGATCAGAAAAAAGAGGATGTTGAAAGAAAACCGTTGATTGGTGTTGTGGGGCATATATCTGAAGTTGTTCCACTTGTTAAAGAGTCATGGCAGGAACGGCAGCGAAGAACCAAAAAGCGTAAAAGCAAAGAAGAAATAGAATTAGAAAGTATTCAGAGGGCAGGTGGTTTAAAACAATTTGCAGGCATAGTTGCTGACGATGAAGTTGTTGAACCGATAGCTACTCCTGTTTCGCAGGAAAGAGTGTTTCAGCCAATACCGTCTTCACGAAGAAAGAAAACCTTAAGAAAACAATTTAAGAAAACTGAAATTACTATACCAAAGGCAATCAAAAAAGTTATTAGAATTGAAGATACTATTTCGGTTTCATCCCTTTCCCAATCAATGGGAATCAAAAGTGGCGAGTTAATTAAAAAATTGATGGACCTAGGCGTAATGGTCACTGCTAATCAACATATCAATGTTGAAACAACAATGCTTTTGGCAGATGAATATGGTTTTAAAGTTGAACATACAGCTTTTA
Source organism: uncultured Pseudobdellovibrionaceae bacterium (assembly GCA_964561745.1). Lineage (GTDB taxonomy): Bacteria > UBA10199 > UBA10199 > 2-02-FULL-44-16 > DYJF01 > CAZLRI01. The sequence goes on from CAZLRI010000068.1 coordinate 3,263, forward strand.
AAGAAGAAGAGATATTAGCAATGCCCGAAGCCAATGTTTCAGTAGATCATCTTATAGGAAGGCCTCCTGTTGTAACAATAATGGGGCATGTTGATCATGGAAAAACTTCATTGCTTGATGTGATAAGAGAAACCCGAGTTGTTGATCAGGAAGCAGGTGGCATTACTCAGCACATAGGAGCTTATGAGGTCAACCTTCCAAACGGCAAAATCACATTTTTAGATACTCCGGGTCATGAAGCATTTACAAGTATGCGATCAAGAGGAGCAGAGGCTACAGATATCGCAATTATAGTTGTGGCAGCTGATGATGGTATTATGCCACAAACAATAGAAGCAATAAATCATGCAAAGGCAGCAGAAGTTCCCATTATTATAGCTATAAATAAAACAGATCTTCCAAATGCTGATCCTGATCGCGTAAAGAAATCTCTGACAGAGCACGGTTTGGTGCCTGAAGAGTGGGGTGGTGATGTTATTTGCGTTCCAACATCAGCAAAGAATAAAGAGGGTCTTGATAAGTTGCTTGAGATGATTCTTCTTCAGGCGGAAATGCTTGAGCTAAAAGCAGACCCTACAAGGCGAGCAAAAGGTGTAATAGTTGAAGCCAAGCTTGATAAAGCAAGAGGACCGTTAGCAACCGTTCTAATGCAGGATGGAAAGCTTGAAATTGGATCATATGTTGTGTGTGGAACTCATAGCGGTAAAATAAAGGCAATGACTGATGATAAAGGCACTCCATGCATAGTTGCCCTGCCTTCTAAACCAGTTGAAATCGTGGGATTGTCAGGAGTTCCTGAGGCAGGAGACTTTCTTATAGGTGTTGAAAATGATAAAAACGCAAAACTTGTTTCAGAGATGAGGAAACAGAAATTTCGCGAACAATCTCTCCGCAAAGAAACTCGTTTTTCGCTGGATGATTTGACAGATCCGCAAATAGAAGAAGCAAAGGAATTATGTATTATTTTAAAGGGTGATGTTCAGGGTTCTGTAGAAGCTGTAAGGGATTCAATAGTTAAATTAGCAACTGAAAAAGTTTCTATTAGAATATTGCATGATGCAGTTGGAGCTATAAATGAAAGCGATGTGATATTGGCTAAGGCATCAAAGGCGATAATTGTAGGATTTAATGTGATGCCTGATCAAATTGCCCAAAGCACAGCTGAACGAGAAGCAATTATTATTCGTACTTATAGGATTATTTATGAGCTTCTTGATGATGTAAAGAAAGCTATGGAAGGATTACTGGAGCCGCAGTTAATAGAAAAAATTATTGGAAGAGCAGAGGTTCGTAATGTGTTTAGTGTTGGAAAAGTTGGAACAGTTGCTGGTTGTATGGTTGTAAACGGAAGCATTTTGAGAAATACAAAGATTCGCTTAGTTCGCAACCAGTCTATTGTTTATGACGGAAAAATAGGGTCCTTAAAAAGGTTTAAGGATGATGCTAAGGAAGTTGTTGAAGGGCATGAGTGTGGAATTGCTTTAGAAGGTTTTAAGGATATAAAAGTTGGTGATGAAATAATTTCATACAAAATTGAACATAGAGCAGTTAAACTATAGGGCACCTCATTAATATGGCAAAAAATTTACCATATGACAGATCTCAAAGAGTTGCGGATGAAATTTATCATATATTAGCAACCTCATGCATAACTGAGTTAGATGATCCTAGGTTGAAAGGTTTGCAGATTAGCAGAGTGCGAATAACCAAAGATCTCCGTATTGCACGCGTATATTATTATCTTAGAGAAAATAATGAGCAAAGCAGAAAAATTGCCAAAAAAGGTCTTGAAAGCGCGGCAAGATATTTTAAAGACAAGATTGGTAAGGAAATGAGTTTGCGCTATATTCCCCAACTAGAATTTTTTTACGATGATACGGTGGATATAGAAAACCGGATTGAAGAGTTGATGACAGGAGCTGGATTTAAATGAAGTCAAAGTTTAAGCAAGTGTTTGAGCTGTTTAAGGAATCAAAAAGCTTTTTGATTGGGTCTCATGTGAACCCGGATGGAGATGCTATAGGTTCAATGTTGGCCATTGGTCTTGCCTTGGAGTCATTAGGCAAGGAAGTTATAATGTTTAGCCAGGATGGTGTTCCTGAAAATTTAAGTTATTTGAAGGCTTCTGAAAAAATATCTAAGACAATTCCAGATAAACAATTTGATGTTGGGATCCTTGTTGATGTTGCTTCTCCTGACAGGGCTGGTGATTTGTTTGAAAAAGCGAGAATCAAAGGGCCTATTGTAGCAATAGATCATCACAGGATTGAAAATAGTGAGGTTGATGTGGTTGTGGTTGATGAAAAAGCTTCATCTGCCGGTGAGGTTGTATACAAATTGCTTAAAGAGATGAAAATCTCAATTACTGAAGAAATTGCTTCAGCTATATATTGCTCTCTGGTTGTGGACACCGGTTTTTTTAAGTATTCTAATACTAGTGCAGATGTTCTTTGTTTAGCAGCAGAACTGGTCGGGGCTGGTGCTAATCCGTGGACAGCTGCGAGAAATTTGGAAGAAAGCTATAAACTAGAGCGTTTTTATCTTTTAAGTAAGGCATTAGGCACCATAAAAGTCCATAATAATGGCAAGTATGCAACTATGGATATTACTCAGGAGATGCTCATTTCGACCGGTGCAACTGTAGAAGATACTGAAGAATTTGCATCTATTCCAAGATCGATTAAATCAGTTAAAGCCTCAGCTCTTTTTAGGGAAACTCCTGATGGAAAAGTAAGAATCAGTTTAAGATCAAAGGAAGATATAGATGTCGCAAGGGTTGCCGGAGTTTTTGGCGGCGGTGGACATCAATTTGCAGCAGGGTGTACAATAGTTGGTACGCTTGATGAAGCTAAGGAAAAGATAGGCTTTGAGATAAATAAATGTTGATTTTCAGCTTAATTGAGTAGTTGACAATAAAATGATCCTATGTTAGGAGAGTAAAACTCTATGAGTATTCAACCTGAAAGAAAAACTAACGTCATTAAGAAATATCAGATGCATGATAGCGATAGCGGATCGTGTGAGGTCCAGATTGCATTGCTTACTGAGAGAATTTCTAATTTGAATGAGCACTTTAACATGCATTCAAAAGATCATTCAAGTCGGCGAGGTCTTTTAAAATTAGTGGGAAGAAGAAGGAAACTCTTGAATTATCTAAGGCTGAGCAGCACCGATAGGTATAAAAAAGTTATTGGTTCGCTTGGTTTAAGAAAATAAGGTATTTTGAGAGGGGCTGATAATTTAAAAAAATGCGCGGAACACAATTTAGGTGACCGCGCATTCTTGTAAGTTATCAGAATTTTTCTCTTTATAAAAATCCCCACTAAAATAGTATGGAAAGTTGTTTCATTAAAGATCCTTATTAAGGACAGAAAATTATTTTAAATTTTTGTCTAAGTTGGAGTTTATTTAAACAAAATTAATTGGCATCTTTGATATCTCAAATAAGGCGTGCACAAATGTTTGTAGTCAACAGAATCTTGTTTCAAAATCCAAACAAGCTTCTGTTGAACAAACACTAGGCGTCGATTAGATCTCAAATAAGGCGCGCACAAATGTTTGTAGTCAACAGAATCTTGTTTCAAAATCCAAACAAGCTTCTGT
>CAZLRI010000068.1:6965-9928 GCA_964561745.1 uncultured Pseudobdellovibrionaceae bacterium
TGAACAAACACTAGGAGGTAAAATGTCACACAAATTTGAGACTACATTTGCTGGTAAACCGTTTATAATCGAAACCGGGAAGCTTGCCAAACAGGCTAGTGGAGCTGTTACAATAACTCATGGCGATTCCTCTGTTCTGGTTACTGCTGTTATAAGCAAAGATCCAAAAAAGAATGCAGATTTTCTTCCGCTAAGTTGCGATTATATAGAAAAAACTTTTGCTGCAGGGAAGATCCCGGGCGGGTTTTTTAAACGCGAAGGTCGTCCTTCAGAACTTGCAACTTTGACTTCAAGATTTATAGACAGACCTGTTCGACCATTGTTCCCTGATGGCTATTTTTATGAAACACAGGTAATAGCTACTGTTCTCTCGGATGATAACATCCATACTCCGGATATCCTAGCAATGACCGGCGCTTCGGCAGCTTTATGTATCTCTGAAGCTCCATTTTTGGGACCCATAGTTGGGGTAAGGGTGGGGAGAGTTGATGGAAAGCTTGTTTTAAACCCAACTAAAGATGATCTGGAAAAATCCGAATTGAACATAATTGTGGCTGGTTCAAAAGAAGCTGTAGTAATGGTTGAAGGGGAAGCTAAAGAAGTAAGTGAAGAAGTGATGTTCTCTGCTATTCAGTTTGCACATAGTGAGATGCAGGTTTTAATATCTCTTCAGGAAGAGATGATTAAAAAACTAGGAAAGAAAAAGCTGGAAGTAAAAATCTAAGAAGTTGATCCTGAGTTTACCAAAAAGGTATTGGATAAAATTGGAAATGGAATTAAAGAAGCTGTTAAAATCCCAACTAAGATAGAAAGATATAATGCGCTTGATACACTTAAGAGAAGTCTTGTTGAAGAGTTGGTGCCAAAAGATGACAACACAGGTGCAGCAGGGCGTATTAGTGAAATCATGTCAGATGAGAAGTATAAAATTGTCAGAGAGATGATACTAAAAAACGGCGCGCGCATAGATGGCCGCACATCAACTGATATTAGAAAAATTACATGTGAGATAGGGTTGCTTGCAAGGAGTCACGGATCAGCACTTTTTACAAGAGGAGAAACTCAGGCGTTGGTCGTAGCTACTTTAGGCACAAAAGAAGACCAGCAGTTGATAGATGCTGTTGCAGGCGAATATTATAAAAGATTTATGCTGCATTATAATTTCCCTCCATTTTCAGTCGGAGAGGTAAAACCATTAAGAAGCCCGGGCAGAAGAGAGGTTGGGCATGGAGCTTTGGCTGAGCGTGCAATACAATATGTTCTGCCTGATCCAGAGGCGTTCCCATATACCATGCGTATTGTTTCCGAGATATTAGAATCAAATGGATCATCTTCAATGGCAAGTGTTTGCGGCGCAACATTAGCGCTTATGGATGCTGGTGTTCCAATCAAAGCTCCTGTTGCAGGCATAGCAATGGGCTTAATCAAAGAAGATGACAAGGTAGTAATCCTCTCAGATATTCTTGGAGATGAAGATCATCTGGGTGACATGGATTTCAAAGTAACTGGCACCAGAAACGGCATAACTGCCATGCAGATGGATATTAAGATCAAAGGACTTACAAAAGAGATAATGGAAAAAGCTTTGGAACAGGCTAGAGTTGGTAGACAGCATATTTTGGATATTATGGAACAGACTATAGCAAAACCAAAAGATACTTTGTCCCAGTATGCTCCAAAATTAACAATGCTGAAAATTCCAGTGGATAGAATTGGTGATTTAATTGGACCTGGAGGAAAGAATATCAGAAAGATTATAGAGATAACTGGTGCAACTATAGATATAGAGGATGATGGTACAGTTGTTGTTGGTGCCCATGATCAGGCTTCTGGAGATGCAGCTTTGAAATTGATTAAATCGCACACAGCTTCAGCTGAAGCGGGAAAATATTATAGAGGTAAAGTTGTCAGGGTTGTTGATTTTGGCGCTTTTGTAGAGATATTTCCAAATGTAGACGGCTTAGTTCATGTATCACAATTAGAGAACAGAAGAGTTGGCAAGGTGACAGAGGTTGTGAATGTAGGTGATGAAATTATAGTTAAGTGTATTGAGATAGACAGAGAAACCGGCAAGATAAGGCTTTCGCGTAAGGATGCCCTTGATTATAAAGGACCGGTTGATAATGATTAATGCGCGGGGCGGGTCCGAGGATCCAGAGATCCCGGGGTCAAGCCACGGGATGACATATATAGCATTTCAACTTTTTATTCATATAAATAGTAAGAATAAAAAGTTAGAAATACTTATAGTTTTTAACTACAGAAGATACCAACAAAAAGTTAAAATACTATAAACCCTAGATTCCGCGATCCCTTCGACAAGCTCAGGACACGGCAAGTCGCGGAATGACAAGAAATGATGTCTGTTATCCTCAGACTGAAAATCAGGAATGACAAGAATAAAAAGTTAGAAATACTGTATATCTACGCTAAATTAAACACTACTCGTTCCCAGCGTCGATAGTTTTGCAGATCGTGATATTGGCGCAGGAGATATTGCACCGTACCACTCTGTTCAAGTGTTTGGTCTGATTCTGGCATATGTTCTGAAATAAACCCAAGAATATGCAAGGCGTCCTGCAGACCCTGACCATATTGAAAAATGGATCTTAAATTATGAAGAACATTTAGGAAAAAGATGCTCTCATCTGCGGTTGTCTGTAGGATATTTTTACAGAAAACGATTTCACGAGTATATTCTTCATCTCCATCTCCTATTTCATCAAACCGTTCTTGAGCCTCCATACGTGTTTGGATAAAGTTTTCTAGCCCATTCATAAAAACAGGATGCTGGACTAAAAAGGAGTTTATTTCTGAGTTGGACAGCATCTGCTCAATATTTGAAAGTTCATATGTTAGATATGGACACGATAATAACCCGCTTAAATCAACTCCTTAGCTAATAAACCGTAAGCGCTTGCCGAAGGGCATCTAGCATAAGGAGAAGATAAGTGATAAAAGCT
>CAZLRI010000069.1:0-9866 GCA_964561745.1 uncultured Pseudobdellovibrionaceae bacterium
CACAGAGCGAGGAAATTCGGTAGAGGAGATAATGCAAAAATTGCCTGAGTTAATAAATGAAAAAATGTTGAGTGGAATGACCACAGAGAAAGAGGAAAAGATGACGGAGAAAGGAGCAGACCGGCAAGAGGCAATACATCAACTCAAGGTGTTACTACAAAAGATTCCAATAGGTGGAGAAATCTCTACAAGCGAGGGGATATTGAGCAAGGTAATCACAGAGCGAGGAAATTCGGTAGAGGAGATAATGCAAAAATTGCCTGAGTTAATAGATGAGAAAATGTTGAGTGGAATGGTCACAGAGAAAGAGAAAAAGATAATGGAGAAAGGAGCAGACCGGCAAGAGGCAATAAGTAGGCTTAAAGAGATAATAGCCGATGCGAGACATAAACGGTCTTCAGTAGGTGAAGAATTACTGGATAAAATGGTTCAGAAGGTAAGTTTAGCCGTAGAAGAGGTCAAAAGTAACGAGGATAGAAGCCTGAATGGGGTATTCCTCAAGGAAGAACAAAAGAGGGTTATAGATAAGTTAAAGGGGATGTTAGAAGAGGTTCAAACAGTTAAATCGCTCAATCTTACCTCAGTTAGCACCGGGACATTGAGTAAAGTTCTTGAAACAGCAGCCTCGGCGGTGGAATATGCTCAAAAGGTAGATTCTGTTAGACGGAAATTTACTTCACCCAACTATCAGACTGAAGAAATAACACCGTTTTCTTTTGAGGCTATGCTTTCTTCAGGCATCAAAACCCAATTTTCTAAAAATATCCAGGGGCAAGCAGTAAATAGAGAGTTGCTTGAGCGAATAACAAAAGAAACCGATTCTCAAGTCAAAATGAAAAGTTCACAACAGCCTTCTGGGATTTATAAAACAGAGAAAGAAACAAAAGTTCCGGAACAATATTTGTTGACTGTTTCAGCTCAGAAGAAAGAAGATATCCTTGATTCTATATCTTTTCCTTCAGTTTATTTAGATACCTTAGTAGAACAATGGTGGAGAGAGAACAGGGAGGTTCTAAAAGAACAGAAATTAGTCTCAAGATTAAAGGAGGAGATGGTCCCGGTGAGTTCAAACTCAAAATCCGGGCAAGAAACTACAACGAGGCAAGCCTCTCCTCAGGTAAATAATACCTTTAACATTCAGGTTTATCCAGAGGAATTTAGAAATAGACAGGAAATGAACACATTGGCAGAAAGGATAAACAAGATTCTTATTGACCAGGCAAGAAGGTACGGGATTGAGGTAAGATGAAAGTAAAACCGGTATTGGACAATTGGGAGATAAAAGGGCTCGCCAGATTGAAATTAATGAAAACAGGATGCTGGTAGAACATAAAATTCCCGGTTTAGAGGGTAGCCTTTTTCAAAACTTGGGTACCAGACCAGGTAGAATATTTCTTTCCGGTAGTGTTCAGAGTGATGAAATAAAGGAAGATTTCTTAGAAGAGATACGCAAAAAGTTTAATGCGGCCGCTCCAGTTGCCTTTATCGCAGATATTACTACGGCTACAGATATAAAAGAGGTGATTATCGAGAATCTATCTTTCATTGATACGGCAGATAATCCAGATACTATTCACTATCAAATCTCTTTACAGGAATTTACTCCACCACCGCCGAATGAAAGTTCTTTTCTGAGTGGCTTAGAGGAAGGACTTGATTTAGAGGCTAATTTAGAGGTTCAATCGCTTTTAGAGGATATTCAGGCAGAGTCTGCCTTAGCCGGACTTGGGCTTGATGCCGATAGTATTGGCAGTTTTATGGAAAACATCGACTCAGGCGTACTTAATGGCTTCCTTGAGGGCTTGAATGAAGAAGGATTAGGTGTTTTTGGAGATATATTAGGTGGGTTGGGATTAGATGCCCTGAAAGAATTAGCTGAAGCCCTCGGATTGAGCCTGCCGTTAGGAGGTTATGCAAAGGTAGAGGAAGTGTTTGAGGATTTGGTTGGAGGGGTACAAGAGATGTTAAGGGGGGATATGGGAGGATGGGCCTCGGCAATGGGAACAACCTTTACTAAAATCATAGCCAAATTATTACTTACCTTAGTTGGAGGAGGTGAGGAAGGAATAGACTGGGGAAGTTTATCCAGTACCTTCAAGGATAATTTATCAGAATTTTTTAGATAACAGGTTTAAAACCTGAAACAGGTTTAAAACCTGGAACAGGTAAAATCATATACCTAATTTTAATAACAAGGAGGTGAGAAAAGATGGCTTTTGTAGCAACTGATTTGCCCGTCCTTAAGGAAGCTATTAATGATATCCTGGCCAAGATTACTGCTCTTGCTGCAGCTGATACGCCTGAGAAAAAAGGTGCTAAGATAGCAGAGCTTATTGGTGCGATAATAGGACTTATCATCACTGCTATTGGCGCAGTGATGGATTAGTCCACATTAGTCAGGGGGGATATGCCACTGTCTTCAACATAGTGGCATATCCCGTTAGGGAGGTTCATCGTTAGGGAGGTTCACGGTTAAACCTTAAACTCTAAACCCTGAACTTAGAGGGGGAAAAATTGCAATATCCAGGCTATAAAATTACCTTGGGCTCAACAATTATTGACTCCATTGCCGATTCAACTTCCAGCACAGTCATTAGTCTTGAAGTTGAGTTAAATATAAACGCCTCAGCAGATACCTTTAATATTGTCTTAGCTCAGGTAAATGGATTGGTAGTTAATAAAGGTGATAGTTGTCAAGTGGAATTAGGAGATACGGATAACTTAACTAAGGTAATCGAAGGAACAATTGAGGCAATAGAGTCTAATATTAGTTGGTTAGAGGTCAAGGGGTTTAATTCCATTTCTAAATTAGTCAATCTGCGAATTAATCAGATTTATGAATCTCAAACTGCAGGAGCAATTGTAGCTGATTTAGCCGAGCAGGCAGAAGTTACCATGGGTGAAAAAGAAGACGGTATCAAGTTCCCTTTCTATACTATCGACTCTACAAAAAATGGATATGAGCATGTTCGAGATTTAGCGAGAAGATGCGGCTTCGATGTTTATTTAACCCCGGATGGTAAGTTAACATTCAAGGAGTTTACGAAGATATCTGCTGACCATACATTTGAGTATGGTCAGGATATTATTGAGTTTGAGAAATACGCAAAAAAAGAGATAGCCTCTCAGGTTAGTGTTTTTGGTGAAAGCCCTGCAAGTTCACAAGGAGATGAAACATTACATTGGCTGACTAAAAGCTTTGAGGATTATAAAGGTACTGCCGGCACAGGAACAAAACTACAACTTGAAGATGCCGTCATTAAAACTAAAGATGCCGCAGATACCTTTGCTCAGGCTGAATTGAAAAATATTAAGAAGAATGCTGTAAGTGGTCTGCTAAAGATATTAGGCAATGCTAATCTTAAATTGGGGGATGCCATTGAGATTAACAAGATGCCAAATGAAGAGATGAATGGTGTATTTCAGGTAAGAAGTGTCGGGCATTATCTGAGCAAAGACACAGGATTTATTACAAAGATAGGGATTGGGGGGTTAGGGAATTAGTGGTTCATAACTTTGTATTTGTGGGTTGGCCTGGTAGCCCAAGATTCTATCTTGGTTTGGTAACCTGGGGGTTGGATGGCTAATGATAGTAGAAACAATTCAAAAGATAGTTCAGCATGAACTGCAAAAGATACGAATTGGGGAATTAGGTGTGATTACATCTGTGTTTCCGCATTCAGATGATGGTGATAAGGATAATTATGAGTGCAATGTAAAGCTTAAAGATACTCAATTAGAACTTCGTAAGGTACCGGTGGCTACTCCTCATATTGGTTCAGCGGTTATTCCTAATGTAAATGACCTGGTATATGTATCTTTTGTGCGGGGAGATGTAAATCAACCGATAATTATTGGTCGGCTGTATAATGATGAAGATAGACCGCCGGTGAATAAAACAAAGGAATTTTTGATTCAAGCTCCCTATAAAGGCACGACTAATTTTAAGATGGATGCGGAGGGTAATGTTAATTTTACAGCCGGAGAAACTATCCTGACCTTGAAAAAGGACGGGGATATTCTGGTCAATTCCATGGGCAAACTCGATGTTAAAATAGAAGGTGAGAGCAAGATTCAATCTAAAGGTAATATAAACATTGAATCTGATGGTGAGATAAAGATTAAGGTAGCTAATGATGCCACAATCGAATGTGCTAATTGCAAAATAACGGCCTCTGGTAATATAGATTTAGGTGAAGGAGGCGGTGGAGTAGTAACGGATATGACTCATAAATGTTTTTTTACCGGTGCCCCACCAATTGCCTCGACTACTGTTAAGGCAAAGGGTTAAAAGGAAATGCCGGCACCAACAAAGGCACAGATAAAACCAATTATTGATGGCTTGTTTATGAGTAAACAGTGGACAGGTGAAAGAATAGGTGATTTATCAGATGTAATAGCCGATAGTATTGCTCAAAGTCTAAATATTTTCCTGGGACAGGGAAAGGTATTGCCCGGGATTCCAGCGGTAGTCGCACCACCACCAGCCGCACCGGTAGGCTCTACTGTTGGTCCAGGCTTTTTGATGCCGCCACCGGCAGGAGGACCAAATAAAGGAACTATAAAACCTCTGATAGAAGGTCTATTTGCCAGTAAGCAATTTATAGGGGAAAATATTTCTGATTTGGCTGATGTGATGGCTGATGCTATTGCTCAAGGAATTATGCTTTTTACTTCTATGGTCAAGGTAGCTTCGGGAATCCCGATAGCTGGTGGGATAACCTCTGCACCAGGAATGTTTATTTAACAAGGTGGTTATTATTTTATGCCGTCACCGACTAAAGGACAATTAAAACCTATTATTGACGGGTTGTTTATGGCTAAGAATTTTACCGGTGAGAATGTATCTGATTTCTCGGATGTATTAGCCGAAGCGATTGCCCAGAGTCTGAATATGTTTATGCTCCAGGTTAAAGTAGCTCCCGGAATACCGGCTCCACCACCGGCAGGACCTACTGCGGCTCCCGGGTTCTTAATGTGAATTTGCATTAGTTGTAAAAGGTTAAAAAAATGAATGAAAAAGAATTATTTGGTAAAGACCTAAAGGTAGTAGACCGTTATCATGGAGAAGATTTAACTTCAGTTGACAGTATCCATCAAAAAAAGGATTTGGGAATGGTGGAAGGCAGAAATAATCTGGCTCAGGCACTAACCCTGAGATTGATTACACCTGTCGGAATGCTGGATAACTTGGGACATAGTAACTATGGCTCAAGGCTGTATGAATTAATCGGACAATTAAATAACCCTACTAATCGAAAATTAGTAGAACTTTATGCCAAAGAATCTATTATGCAAGACCCACGAGTCAAAATAATTACAAAGATTAATGTAGAAACTTCTGAGTATGAAAAAGAGCGGGTGGATATTCATATTACCCTTATCCCTATTGAAACTCAAGTGCCATTAAATTTTGTGGTACCATTCTATTTTGAATAATGGAGATTTTTAATATGAGTTATGTCGAAAAGAAATATCGGCACATACTTGAAGATGTCTTAACTAAATTAACCGGCGGGGTTAATGAAGAATATATATTTAAGGAAAACACCTTAGCGTATGAGCTAAAGGTATTTCCTGTAAAAAATATTGTTTTCGTTACAGGAATTTTGGAAGGTCAATCTTATGTTTTTACTCAGGGTAGTGATTATGAACTGCAGGACAAAACTACTCTTAAATGGATTGGCAAAAAGCCGGATGATGGCACTACCTTCTATATAGACTATTATCCTGAAACAGTTACCTCGCCTATTACCGATAGGAATATAGGCAGTGTAGCTCGAACAATAACAGAGGCATTCAGTCTTGAATTAGCTAAACTTCATGCTCAACTCAAATATGTCTATCTCAATGCCTTTATCGATACTGCTACCGGTGAATCTTTAGATTTGTTAGTGTCAATTCTGAGCATAGAACGGTTTAAGGCAGGTTATGCCGTAGGCGAAGTAACCTTTTCAAGAAATACACCTGCACCGGCAGATATTACCATACCGGTGGGAACAATTATCACAGATAAAAACGAATCGCCATACGAATATCAAATTACTCAGGAAAAGGTATTAAGGGAAGGTGATACCTCGATAGATATTCCTATCAAGGCTTTAAATCCAGGAGAAGGTGTTAATGCAGAAACACTGACCCTTATGCCTAAACCGGTATTAGGTATAGAAAAGGTGAGTAATATTGAGGCTACTTCAATAGGTGTTCAGGATGAGACTGACGAAGAATTACGAGCAAGGGCAAAAAAAGTAGTTAAAGGCACTGCTGCCGCTACATTAGAATCACTTCAACTCTCTTTGATGGGTTTGGATTTTGTGAAATCAGTTAATATTGTTGACCAACCTAAAGGTGTCGCTGGAAGAGTAGATATAATTATCGATACGGAGCAACCATTTAAAGAGGTTCAAGCAAAGGTAATGGAAATTGTCAATAAAGTTAAAGCCGCCGGGGTTTATGTCAAGGTGGGCTCCACAACTAAGATATTTCCTGAGTATAAGCTAAAGCTGATTCCTCTGGAACAAACCTATACCAACGAAGAAATCGAGGCAATTAAAACAGATATTAACAAGAAGGTAATGGCATACTTTGATTCTTTGGAACCAGGCAAGAATGTATTAGCCAATAAGATTATATCTCTGGCTATGGGTAATGAAAAGGTTCAGACAGTAGAGATAATAGCGGTAAAGGTAACAAAGGAAGGGGTAGCGGGTGAGATTCCAACTAAAGTATTGTTAAATAAAGATGTTTATGTTGATAGTTTTGAAAAGGTAGCCGAAAAGGCAGTAGTTTTTGAACCGATAGAAGTACCGGAAGAAGTAACTCCACAAGGAGAAATAAAGGAAGTATATCCTATCTTAGCCGACCTTTTGATTCAGGCTAAAATAACTGAAATGGATGAGTTCAGGCTTAAGTCTGTGCTTACTTCTAAAGCCATGGTGTTTTTCTCAGACCTGGCGACCGGCGAAAAGATTATCTTTGGCTCACTTAAAGAAGAACTTGAGGATGCAAAAAATCGTTACACAATAGAAAAAGACAGCTCTCTACAACTGATTCATACCTTAGATGGACTTACCGTAACCTTGAGTCAAGATTATCAGGAAGACGAAATAAGGAAAGATGAGGTCGTGGAGTTGGGTAATGTTGAAATAAAAATAATAGGGGGTTGAGGGTGGAAACCAAGCCTAAAATTATCAGCTATTTGCCACAGATATATCAATCTCAAGAAAAAGATTCACTGTTCTATTATCTTCTTAGTATCTTTGGTCAGGAATTAGAACAGATTGAGAAGGTAATTAAGGGTATTATTATAGCTCATACAGTTGATTTTGCAGATAAAAAAGGGGCTAAAATAGATGATTTGACCAGACTGGGAGCACTGTTTGATATTAAACCCAAAGTTGATGAAGGGATAGAAAACTTTCGAGAGAGATTAAAAGAGACAATAAAAATCTATCTGAGCGGGTTAAATACGGCTGAGGCAGTAATAAGAATAACCGCATTACATTTTGGATACAAGATAGTGGAAATTACGCCACCGACATTAGAAGAACCCTTTGTTACTAAGGCAACATTAGATACCTATGAAATTGAAGTAAGGGATAATCCACCCCAGTTTGTCTCAACTCAAAAAGAGGCAGTAACCGGCGAAGACTGGGATGTCTATAATAATGGCTTGTTTGATGTATCGCCAAGCATAGTCATAACATGTTTAGACAAGGTAGTAGTTCATCCACAGATAACTAATTTTACCACTGGCCAGATTATCGGATATAAAGGAATAATTCCTGAAGGGAAATCGTTAGTAATTACCTTTGAGGGAGGCTTAAAAGCACAGATAGACGGGAGGAATGTTACGAATGAATTATTTATATTGAAAGGAGAGAGTTTTGGTAAGGCACGATTTGATGTTTCCTGTTTTGCTCATGTGGAGGAGAGTTTTATCCTGCCAGTAGGTAGGTCTTGCCTGCATTATTTTTCTTCTTCAGGCAGGTTTGATTGTGATTCCTTTGACCAGGCTACTTTCTACAAGTTAGAAGTAGGTGAATTTGATGAATCACGATTTAATGAGGTAATCTTTGCTACTCCCCCGGAAGTTGAGCTTAAATTTTCCTGGCAAGAAGCCAGAATGGCTACATTTTGGCTCAATCTACCTTATGAATCGTTTGAAAGAGAGATTAACTCTTTTAAGAAAGATATTAGCAAAACTATTCTATCGGATATTAACATAGTTAAGTCAGCCGGGGTGAAGGCTATCGTTCATCTAATTTACGGTTACCAGAAAGATGAAAACTTCACCCAACACCAGATTTTAAGGGATGAACTTCCTTTGTTCAAAATAAAATCCCAACCTGAAGAACAGATGTCTCAAACAGATAGATTGAGTGGAATGCATTTATTAAATAATACCTTTATGGAGGGACAAGGAATCAGTGATAGCTTAACCTTTAAAGGTATCTGTGATTTAACCCGTTTTGATATATCCACATTTGCCTGAAAAATAAAAGACAAGGAGGTGAAAATAAGTGCAGATTAGTGATGGACAACAGATGTATGGTAAGGTAAGAATTATCCTTAAGGATAAAAAGGGTATGGTGATAGAAGAAAGAGAGGTAAGAAATACTATCGTTAATAAAGGTAGAGAGTTGGTAGCAAATCTATTAGCCGGCAATACAGGTGCAGGAATAGGAGCAATCACTTATATGGGTGTTGGCACTGGAAGTACCGCAACTACCTCAAATATGGAAGGGTTGGAAACGGCAAAACTACCTCGCTCGGCTATAGAGAAAAAGACAGTAACTATGGTGGGTGAGGAGGCACAAATAGACATAGAGGCTACCTTTAAAGGCGATGATATTGTTCCTGAAGGAGAAACAGTAGTAAGTTTAAGAGAATCAGGAATATTTACAGCACAGAGTGAGGGAATTATGTACAACCGAATAATATTTGATGAGATACCTTTACGAAAGAGTCTTGAGCTGACCTTACAATGGAAGCTCTGCTTTCCTGCGGCATAACTTTATGTAATTTGGAAGGCCTCGTCATGGACGATGCACTCCATATAGACAAAAAATAAATAAAAAGGGGTGATAAATTATGGCAAAACAAGATACACCAGTATTTAAAAATGCCAATCCAGGAGATTTGATTAAATCTGAGGATTGGAAGGGTTTACAACAAGAGTTGAGGTATGCCCTACGCCACCATCAGCATAGACAAAGTGCAATAGACGATGCAGAAACAGATGATAACGCTAAACAAATCGAAACAGCGGATTTAGCAGAGGGGGCAGTAACTGATGCAAAGATAGGTGATGGGGCAGTAACTACAGCTAAACTTGCTCCTGATGCTCAAATTGCAAAGGCAGCTCAGGCAGATACTGTTGATGGAAAACATGCGGCAGACTTTGCCACTTCTACACATAACCATGATGAAAGATACATATTAAAAGAAGATGTTCAGGTAAATATTTTTCAAGACTGCCTGGAGAAAAAATTCTTCGTATATAGTTCTATTGAAAAGGCAAATAAGATAGCTATCTTCGTATTAGAGAGTCTAGAAAAAAATGAATATGAAGGGTTTATTAAAGTAATAAAAGGTGAACTATTAGAGATGGAAGAAGATTTTATTAAAGAGGTTCTCTTTGAGAGAATAAGCCAGAAGATGAGAGAAAAAATAATTGCCTTAATCAATAGAATAAAAGAAGAAAAAAACCCAAAAGAAATAGTTCGGTTACAAAACATTATTTCTCTTCAAGTTTGGGGAATATGGCAGATGCAAGCTTCTGTAGAGCCTGTGCGACCTCCTGTAGAGTCTATACGACCTACCCCTGTAAAACCTGTGCGACCTACTCCTGTAGAGCCTGTACG
>CAZLRI010000070.1:0-9771 GCA_964561745.1 uncultured Pseudobdellovibrionaceae bacterium
TTCAAGGTAAGCTGCCTGCCTTCATGAGTTAGATAAATTTCGCTGACCTGTTACGAGAATACAAGAATACGCATGTGTTGATACACTCAAATAAGCGCAAAGAGGAATTGGATAAGGATATCATTAAAATTCATTCATCGCGATTTATGGGGTTTCGTGCAAAGCCGATGAAGAAGGGAGATCTGTTGCAGTTTCTTGCAAAAGAGACATTTGAGAAAGAAGCTCCAAAGACAGAGAAAACAAAAAAGAGATCAGTCCTGATAGCAAATGATAATGAGGTTTTGTTAGGAGCTTTGTCCATGCAGGTGGGACACTATGCTGATACAATTTATACAGCAAAGAATGTAACAGAGGCAATGACTCTTTATACAACCCATGCGCCTGATATGATATTGTCGGATCTTGATTTTGGGAAGAATGAAGATACCGGATATGATCTTTTGGAACAGATTCGATCAAAAAATATGGAAGTTGGGTTTTATGTCATGTCAGGGTCAGATAGATCGATGGAGGAGAAGAAGGCTTTATCAAAAGGAGCAACCGGATATATTCAAATGCCGTTAAAGCGGGCAATATTAAATCAGATATTTGGGTGATGAAAATCCCCCTCTTTTCCGCCAAAGGACGGATGCGCCTCAGGCGCAAAAGAGGGGCTAGGCTTGCCTGCCTTGACTGTAATAATCGAAAGACTCCCTAAGTGATTACAATGATTCTTGCAGAAAGCCTCAGTTTATCGTAAATAAGATTGTCAAAGGTCTAATAAATCAAATAGATGGAAAATAGATTCATACTTTTTTTTATTTTATTATGCTGCTCGGCATTTTTTTCATCTTCCGAGATATCTCTTTTTTCTTTGTCCAGAATTCAAATCCATAAATTCAGCATATCCAGAAAAAGATCTTCTCATGAGGTTGTTAAGTGTCTTAAGAAACCTAGGGAATGGCTTGCTACAATTCTTTTAGGAAATGAACTGGTGAATGTTCTTATCTCAATTATAGGCGCATCCATTGTTAATCATTATTTTTTATATGGTGTTAAGTGGCAAATGATTATTTCTGTTGTTTTAGTAACTCCAATAGTTCTTATTTTTGGAGAGATAATTCCAAAAAATCTAGCTATACGTTTTTCGGTTATTCTAGCTCCGATATTTGTAGTTCCATTGGGAGTAATTCATAGGTTTTTTAAACCATTTAGATGGTTGTTAACCAAGTCTGCAGATAGGGTAGTTACTCTTCTTGGTGGAAATCCTGAAAAATTCCAACCCATGATAATGGAGGAGGAGTTCAGAAGATTGGTGGATTTAGGGAGCCGTGAAGGAGTGATTGTAGAAGAGGAACGGGAAATAATTCATAATGTTTTTGATTTTTCAGATAAAACCATTGAGACAATAATCACGCCAGCATCAAAGATCTTTGCATTGCCCATAGAGAAACCTTATGATGAAATGTTGAAGGAAATAAAAGAAACACAATTTTCCAGAATTCCTATTTATGAAGGCAATATAAATAATATTATTGGAATATTACATATAAGGGATCTTTTTTCTTTTCACAGAAAGCGGCAGTCCGGGGGGGATCAGAATGTCAGATCTGTTTTGCGCAAACCTCTTTTTATAGAACCAAACAAAAAACTAGAAAATGTATTAAAGGATTTTCAAAGTCAGGGAATGCTAATGGCTATTGTTAAAGATGATCATACAGTATTTGGACTTGTAACAATGGATGATCTTTTAGAGGAAATATTTGGTGAAATAGAGAGATAATCATGAGCTTAGGTATTTTAATTATAATTTTAATTTGCTGCGTGATTTTGGAAGGATTTTTTTCCGGGTCAGAGATGGCTGTGGTAAATGCGGATAAATATCGTTTAGCCATAGGAACAGACAAAGGCTCTAAGTTTGCGCTTGCAGCGCTTCATTTAATAAAACATCCTGCTCTTTTCTTTAGCATTACGCTTCTTGGGACAAATCTTTGCACTGTTACTGGATCGGTTGTTATTACATTATATATTATTTCAAACTATGGCAGCTCTTATGCTCCTTTAGCGATTGTTTTTTGGCCTATTACTCTCTTTTTTGGAGAAATGGTGCCAAAGAGCATATATCAGTATCGTGCAGATAAAATGGTTTTAAAAGTTGCGCCAGTTCTTATATTTTTTTCATGGATCTTTTTCTTTCTTGTTTGGCCATTATCGTGGCTTACAGATTTTCTTTTGGGAAGCGTTAAGAGTAAGGTGGGCAATGAACCCCCACTTACCAGAGAAGAGCTTGAACTAATGGTTGAACAGGATCCGCAATATTATAGTGATGTGAAACAGGAAGAAAGGGATATGATTTCATGTATTCTGGATCTGGCTGAGAAAAAAGTTGCAAATATTATGACACCGTTAATTGATGTTGTGTCTATTTCTATTGGGGCTACCAGAGATGAAGCATCAGCATTAATGGAAAAACATGGTTTCTCCCGAATCCTTGTTTTTCAAGCAAAAGCATTTAATATTGTTGGTGTGCTAAATGGCGTTGACCTTTTATTTAGTGATGATTTTGTCCCTCTGGAGCAGCTTGTTAAAAAGGCTTTTTACGTGCCGGAGAATATGCCTCTTGATGCGCTTTTAATCACAATGAAAAGGCAGGCAGGTCCTATTGTGGTTGTTGTTGATGAATTTGGTTCAGCAACAGGCGTTGTGACAGATGAAGATCTGTTAGAAGAGGTTGTGGGTGAAATAAGAGATGAACATGATGTAATTTCTCCATTGTATAAGAGGCTTGGTTATAATCATTTTGTTGTTAATGGAAGAATGGAGATTGAAGATGTGAATGACAGGTTGAAACTTTCTATAGCAGAAGGGGATTATGAAACAATTGCCGGATATGTTATCAAAAAAGCAGAACGAATACCAAAAACCGGAGAATCTTTAAAAATAGGAGAATATATTTATACAATTTTAAGGGTAAACGAGCGGGCTATATTTGAGATTGAGATAAAAAAAGAAACTAAAACAGATGAGGGAAGTAGTGAAAAATGAGGTTTTTGTCATCCCCGCGTCCGCCATAGGACGGATCAGCCTCTGGCTGAAAGGCGGGGATCCAATGGTTTCAATAGGTTCCGGATTTTCTACTGGAGTTTACCCTCAACTTGAGCGGGGGCAGGAATGCATTTTTCACCACTCCCATGAAAAAGGCAAGAAATGAAAATACTATATTTTGATTGTCCATCTGGAATTGCAGGAGATATGGTCGTTGGTGCCATGTTGGATCTTGGTTTGCCATTTTCATATTTAAAGAAAGAGTTAAACAAACTGCATTTAAAAAACTGGGATATTAGTTATACAAAAACAAGGGATAAAGAGTCTCATATCATGGGAGGGTCTTTTAAAGTTTGTGATAATGGCAAGCAGCATTCGCGTGATTATAAAAGCATCAGGTCTCTGATAAAAAGTAGCAAACTTTTAAATCCTGTAAAAACGCTGGCTGGAGAGATCTTTAATAATTTGGCTAAAGCTGAAGCAAAGGTGCATGGTTTAAAAATTGACGATGTGCATTTTCACGAGATTGGAGCAGTCGATTCAATAATTGACGTTGTTGGAAGTGCAATTGGATTTTGTTATTTTAAGTCTAATGTATTTGCATCTCCTATCCCGTATTCAAGAGGAAAGATTAAATGCGATCACGGTACGATGTTGTCTCCGGCACCAGCTACAATGGAGCTTCTAAAGGGAATTCCTCTGGAGAAGTCTGATATTCATGAAGAGATTGTAACTCCAACAGGTGCTGCTATTATTTCAACAATAGCCTCTGGGTTTGGAGAATCTCCATTGCAGAGAATAGAGAAGGTTGGTTATGGGTTTGGTAGTAAAAGATTTCCGGGTATGTTTAATGCTGTTCGTGTTACATCTGGCAAAGGGTTTCCAGTGGTTATAGTAGAGACGAATATAGATGATATGAATCCTCAGATTTATGATTATATATTTGATTGTTTGTTTAAAACTGGTGCTATTGATGTTGCCCTAATTCCTGTTCAAATGAAAAAGAACAGGCCTGCAACGATGATTCAGTGTCAGGTCCCATGGGATAAGAAAGAGAATGTAATAAATATGATTTTAAGGGAGACGACATCGCTTGGAGTGAGATATTATCCGGTTGAACGAAAAATTCTTCAGCGTGAAGTTAAAACAACACAGACCAAATATGGTAAGGTTCGCATCAAAATTGCATATGATGAAAAAGGCGAGATTGTTAAATGGGCGCCTGAATATGAAGATGTAAAACAAGCTGCCAAAAGAACTGGTTCTTCCATTCTTAAGGTGCTTCAAGATATTCAATTTAAATATCAAAAATAAGAACCAGACCATTCCAATTTTTATGAACCTTCTTATTGAAAAACTTATTTATCATGGAGATGGAGCAGGACGCATTGATGGTAAAATGATCTTTGTGCCTTTTTCAGCACCAGGAGATCTTCTGGATATAACAGTTACAGAGGATCATGGGAGTTATGCTCATGCAAAGATTAACCATATTTTAGAAAAATCTCCAAATAGGGCAGAGCCGAGATGTCCGGTTTTTGGTGTTTGCGGTGGATGCCAATGGCAGCATTTGTCGTACGAAACTCAGATTGACTGGAAGAAAAAGATTCTTGTCGAAACTTTTTCAAGGCTGGGAATGCTTGGTGACTGTGTTTCTATCGCAGATATTGTACAGCCAACTTTATCTTCGCCAAAAATATGGAATTATAGAAACAAGATCCAACTCCATGTTGATTCAAAAGGACAGGTTGGTTTTTATCGCGCAGGTTCAAAGCAGGTTGTTGAATTTGATAAATGTATGATTGCAGAGGATGAGTTGAATAACAGGTTGAATCAGATGAGAGAAAGTTTGAGAACCAGAGCCAAAGGAATAGGTATCAGAAAAGAGGAAGGACCGGCATTTTCGCAAGTCAATACATCACAAAATGAACAGATGAAAAAAGTCTTAAGATCATGGTTGCAGGAAATTCCTCATGATAGGGTTTTAGAGTTATTTGCAGGATCTGGAAACTTCACGTTTTATTTGGCTGATATTATTCCTGAAATCATTGCATCTGATATTGACGGTAGGGCTGTAAGATATGCAAAAGATAGGATAAAAAAAGAGCAGATTTTAAATGTTAAATTTTTTTGCGAAGAAGCTCACAAGACTATTCTGAGAATAAAAGATAAAATCGATGTTGTAATTTTAGACCCGCCGAGAAAAGGTTGTTTTGAAGTGGCAAAACTTATTCATGAGATTAAACCATCTCATGTCTTATATATCTCCTGTGACCCGGCAACTCTTTCAAGGGACTTGAAGCTGCTAAATGCACATGGGTATAAGCTGATTAAAAGCCTGCCTGTAGATATGTTCCCGCAAACCTATCATATTGAGTCAATTAATCTTTTGTTTAAGGGATAGGTCGTACATCGCACATTTTAAGACAAAACTATTATCAATGTTAATGAGTTGAGACCGATCCTTCATCTACATTTTTTAAAAACATGCAACCGGACGTGCCCGAGCAAGGGTATCAAACACGAGTGAAAATTATCTTGTTTTTTACCACACAAGTATACTAATGATATAACAACCACCAGCAAATCGAGGCGTAAAGTATGTTAACATCAGGTGAGTCAATGCTAACAAGAATTGATCATCTTCAAACCAGCATCCCATTGGTTTCTCAACACTCAACCTCCTCTCTTTTACATGAAGACAGAATGGATAGGTTTTTTAATAGCCAGCCATATGCTGATTTTATTAACATACCATTTCGAAGAGTTTCTTCACTCTATTCTTCATTAACAACTGGCAACAACAATGAAGCATCCACACACTCAGAGACAGGAATGCCATTTTGGGAGCAACTGCTAGTAAACGTATGGCGTTTTTCGCTCAGTACCTATTCATGCGGCAACTCAGAAGAAGATTACTGGAATGAAGAAAATACGTTGGCTCGAATGAGAGAAGATGGAATGCAGCTTCAATTTTTCCCATTTGCTGGTTTTAATGAAAATTTTAGCAATTTTGAAAACAGTTATGATAGCAGAGTCAATTATCGTGATTTTGGAAATAATAGATTGATTGTCCAGACAGCAGTGCGACAGAACGGTTTGGCGCTTCAATTTGCCCCAGCTGATTTAAGAAGAGATTTGAATGTATGTCTTACAGCAGTGACGCAAAATCCAGAGGCATTACGATTTGTTGAGAATCAGCTGGTGATGGATGAAGCATTGAGCCATGATGGTCTAGCTCTGCGCAATATAAGAGAACAAAATAGCGATCTTGTTTATACCGCTGTCCGGCAAAATGGCTTAGTCCTTAAATTTGCTGATGATTCAACAAGACAAAATCCCAGAATTATCCAAGCTGCTGTCAGACAAAACGAGGAATCTTTTATTTATAGCTTTTCTCCAAATGCCGGTCACGCCTATGAATTAGGTATTGATAATGATTTTTTACTAGACCTTGTAGCTCAAAATCCTCGCGTATTTAGATATCTACCTCAAGCATTCAGAGAAGATCCTGAATTTGTTATAGCCGCAATCCAGCAAGATGAATCGATTTTGCACCATTTAAATCCTGCCTATTCCAGTTTCGCATCAAGAGAAGAGCGTTCCTATTTGCTGGGACAAATAAGAAGTCGTCATTTATCATTAGCCAATCTTGCGACTGATACTTTTTCGAATCGTGATATTTATTTGCATGATTTTCAAATCATTTGGGAAGCGCTTGGAAATAATGGTTTAGATTTTCAATTTGTATCTGAAGACCTTCGCCGCAATCCACAATTGGCTTTGAGAGCCATTGAGCAAAACCCTTTGGCATTATCCTTTATACCTGAAGAACTTCGCTATGATTCTGATTTTGTACGCGAAACCGCAGCCTGCAATCATGAAACATTACGTTACATTGAAAATAGAGAGATTGTCACAGAGGTTTTAAGACGCGATGGTTTAGCCATTCGTTATTTACCATTATCATGGAGAGAGGATCCTGAACTTGTCCAAACTGCTGTTAGTCAAAATGGAAACGCGTTATATCTCGTTAATTCATCGTTTAGAGAAAATGCTGATATTGCGTTGGCAGCTGTAACTCAAAATGGGCTTATACTTGAGATCTTACCTGAGGTATTTCAAAACAACCCAGAGATTGTCAGAGCTGCGGTTCAGCAAAATGGCATGGCGCTGCAATATGCAGGTGAATCTCTAAGATCTGATGAAACAATTGTGCAAGCAGCTGTAACTCAAAACGGTTGGGCGATTCGATATGCTGACCAATCTTTCTTACAAAATGATGCGATGACATTAGCCGCAGCCAGACAAAACGGTTTGATCATCTGTTTATTACCAACTCCTTGGCAACGATGGTTAGGAAGCCAACGCGATATCATGGAGAATGCGGTTAGGCAAAACGGGCTAGCTCTGCGATATGCCAGCGAGGACTTAAAGAAAAACTTCAGTCTTGTGCTGAACGCAGTCAGGCAAAATGGTCGTGCCATAAGATATGCTGATGATAGCTTAAAAAATAATATTGATATTGTTAGAGCTGCAGTGAATCAAGATGGTACTGCACTTGAGTTTGCATCTGATGAATTAAGAGCCAACGAGTCAATTGTTAGGGACGCTGTCCACCAAAACGGTTTAGCGCTAGAACACGCCAACCAATCATTGCAAGCCAATCCAGAGATCGCCTTAGCTGCTATTCATCAAAACGGAGAAGCACTTTGTTCAACAGATAGATCGCTCCGAACAAGAGATGTTGTAATGGAAGCAGTGAGTAATAATGGGGAAGCCCTTAGATGCGTGTATGACAATATTCATGACGATTTAGAAATAGTCAAAACAGCTATACATGAAGACCCATCAGCTTTTGTCTTTATGCCAGCACGTCTCATGAACAATAGAAGTTTAGAAATGCTCGAAGCACAAAGAGGTGGCTCTGCTTTTTGGATACGGAATGTCAGACGAACTGTTCCAGCCATATTTAGAGATCAAGAAATTATGTCCGAAGTTATACCTCAAAATCCCCAGTTGCTTATGTTTGCACCTAATGCAATTCAAGATGATGAAGCTATTGTTTCTTCGGTCATAAGTATCAGAGGTTGTTCTTTGCAAGATGCATCTAATAGACTTCGAGGAAACCTATCTATTGTTCGTGCTGCTGTTCAACAAGATGGCTTGGCATTGCAATATGCTAGTTCTGAATTAAAAAATAATCCTCAACTTGTTTTAGAAGCAGTAACCAATAATGGGGCAGCCCTGCAGTTTGCAGCCCCAGCATTACGACGAGATCCTGATTTTCAGCGCCAGTGTTTTGAAAGGAGTTTTTACAGTTATCATTATATGAAACACCCAGTCCCGGAGTTGACGGAACGTTATGAAGAGATCTTGAGGAATTTACAAAGGCTGCATATTGATTTTCTTGATCGTTTTGCTGATGCAACACCTGATGAAATCCAAGAGATTATAACCAATCGGACAAACATAGCGCCTGATGCTAGACCATTAGCTATGGTGCTGTATACCAAAGCCAGACACGGATGGAGCGACAGTTTTTCTTATATAGACTCCCATGTTACAGAGTTGATTCGACATGGTTATCGGGTTGTTTATACTGAGATTGAGTACAGTGATGAGATTCCACCGTTGATTGAGCGATATGGTCAATTACAGGTAGTTGACTTGCTCGTCATTGCTGGACATGGTTCTCCTCATGTTACTGAACTGGGAAGAGCACCAACCAATCAGCATGCCATCAATGAACTCTTTGGAATGAGAACACTGGATCTAAATGACGAAAATAGTCTGCGTAGTATAAGCCAATACATGCGCCAAGATAGTGTTGTCTTATTAGTAAGTTGTTCTACGGCTCGACATGAAGGATATCCGAACAATCTGGCGAACATGGTGTCTCGCATATTTCCGAATAGCACACTCTTTGCCTCAACAAGAACTACTTCTTCAGAATCATATAGCTTTGATGAATCTGGAAGGGTTATGGGAATACAATTTCCTTGTCATGGAACTCCAAGATATTCCGGCGACTCCAGATGCACGGCTGTTTTACGAAATGGTGCTGAAGAACTGCTGGATGATAATTAATTTCACTTACGCTATATGATCGTAAAAACGCTCTTTGCTGTCGCGCAGATAAGGATTGAGATATAGAGCTGGTAAGATCGGCAGCATTGCTTGCAGGAAAAAAATAGACAAAGACAAAAAATATTATATTTCAATCAGTTAATCCTGTCTCCGCTTTGTTCGTTTTTTTATATCCAATCCCCTCTTATTTTTGTTCACAACTGTCGTTTTTTGACAGTATCAAACATAAATATTGATTATTTCCTAAAATTGTTTTATAATTTTGCTTGTAACTGTCATTATTCGACAGTTACAAGCAAAAATGCTCAAAATCATTGAACAATTAAAAGAAGGTCTTCCTTCTGATTGTTTTTCAGATACTGAACTTATAAATCTGTTATCTGGAAGCAAAGACAGG
The DNA here is from genome assembly GCA_964561745.1 of uncultured Pseudobdellovibrionaceae bacterium. GTDB lineage: Bacteria > UBA10199 > UBA10199 > 2-02-FULL-44-16 > DYJF01 > CAZLRI01. The sequence goes on from CAZLRI010000070.1 coordinate 9,512, forward strand.
CGCTATGGACTTGTGAAACGGGCTATTGCCTCTGGCGAACTTATCCATCTTAAAAAGAAACTATATTGTATTGCTGAAAAATACCGAAAAAAAGCATTAAACCTTTTTGAAATAGCACAAAGATTGTATGGTCCATCTTATATTAGTCTTGAATCTGCTCTCTCATATCATGGATGGATCCCAGAAGCAGTCTATACCACTACTTCTGCGTGTATGAACCGGTCGAAATTTTTTAATACACCTATTGGAGTTTTTAGTTT
>CAZLRI010000071.1:0-9701 GCA_964561745.1 uncultured Pseudobdellovibrionaceae bacterium
TCATCTGCTGGATTGTTCGCAGTTGCCCTTGCCCTGATGATCTGCCATCTTCTGTCTGGATGAGTTCAATTAGATGTGGATTGATTTCTCGCAGAACATTTGAAAAACGTTGGTTTGCCGACTGTTGGATTCATATTCTGAAATCGCTTGAGCTGTTGTGTTGGGGTATCGTCTCTTCCTGAATCAGATAATGCTAATGCGTTATTCTGTGACCCTCCTTGAAACAAGGAGCTATAGTCCAGATTTATATTGCTCTCTCTTCTCCATGTACGAAAAAAAGTCATATATTCGTTGTGCGATGATAGATGAGCGATGAGCGGTGTGCGTACTCTCATCGAACACCGCCCATCTCTCATTTATTTATATTATCGGCAATTTTTGAGAAATGTTGCTTGAAAAAACCCTAATAAAGAAACCCTTTAAAATAGTTTAAGCAGATTATAGAAAGACTGTGTAATAAGCCTAAAAATAAGAATGTTTTTGCCGAGATTGTTTTGCTCCGTCTGACGAGATTGGTGACGAGATTGGGACGAGGTTTCAAATCACTGGATCCCCGCCTTTCAGCCAGAGGCTGATCCGTCCTATGGCGGACGCGGGGATGACAAAAACCGCATTTTCCACCACTCCTACCATGTACATGCACTACGCAAATTAATGATTGTAATTACTAAGTTACTGATTTTTAGGATCATATGGATATTTTTGAGCCAGTTCTGTTATTACTTTTCTCATTTCGCCAGTGATATTTTTGGGCGGAACAATTTTAACTATAACATATTGATCCCCACGTTTACCTTTTTTGCCTAAGTTGGGCGCACCCTTTCCACTTATGCGAAATTTCTGCCCGCTGGCTGTACCTGCAGGTATCTTCATCTTTGACACACCTTCAAGGGTTGGAACATCAACTGATGAACCCAGAACTGAATCATATATTGCTATTGGAACCTCTGTATATATGTCTTCATCTTCACGCCAGAAATCAGGATGAGGTTTTACTTGAATGTGAAGATAAAGGTCGCCTGCTTTACCTCCACCAAATCCATATTGACCTTTACCAGCAACCCGCACTTTTGACCCATTATCAACACCAGCTGGTATTTTAACTGTCAGTGTTTCAACCTTATCACCTCTCTTAATTGAGATTCTTCTTTCAGTTCCATTAATTGCTTCTTCAAAACTTATTTCAATATTGGTAAAAGTATCTGCGCCATTAACAGCTGATTCATGATACGCCCTTCTTCCGGTTTTAGGACCATTCCTTATTCCACCCATGCCAAACAGATCTCCAAACAGATCTCCAAGATCACCGAAGTCAACATTTTCGCCACCCTGCTGATATTGATAAAAACCGCCTCCGGGCGGCTGCGAACCCTGCCAATTAAAACCTCCGCCCTGCCCGCCTCCTGCTCCAAACATATCATATTTTTTCCGTTGATCAACATCAGAGAGAACATTATATGCCTCAGATATCTCTTTGAACTTATCTTCTGAAGCTTTGTCTCCTTTTGTAATATCAGGATGATGCTTTTTTGCTAATCTGCGATACGCTTTTTTTATTTCAATCTCAGTTGCATTTCTCGGCACACCCAATATTTGATAATAATCATTCATGTAAATACCCTCATTATTAAAACTCTACAATGAAACCGAGAGATCAGAACCTCTCTTGTCTGAATTGCTTAACAACTTATCTTTCTTATATATTAAATCTTTCTTATCTAAAGAAGAATTCTTAATCCTAGCTGTGTCCATTCTAATAGCATCGCATGGGCATGCTTCAACACACAATCCGCAAAACACACATCTTAGCTCATTTATCTCAAAACTCTTTGCCCTTTTTTCAATTTTAGGATCAGAAACCTCTTCAGGTTCAATTGTTATACACTTGGAAGGACAGATAGTCACACATAGCATACAAGCAGTGCACCTAACGCTCCCGTCTTCTCTTTTCATTAAACGATGTTCAGCACGATAATTAGATGAGAGTTTTTTTGTTTCTTCAGGATATTCTATGGTTATCCTTTTTTTTATATTAAAAAGATTTTTGAAAAAATGGCGACCGGTTATTACAAGACCGCGAAGAATCTCTGGTAGGTATATTCGCTCCCACAAAGTCATTTTATTTTTACGATCTATGAGATATGACATATATTTCCAATTTTTGGCAATTGCTGTGCGATGATTTTCCCCCTCCCTAACCCTCCCCACAAGTGGGAGGGAAGTCTCTATCAACTGATTTTTGCATCAGCAGCTTCTTTCATAATATCAGGATTATCAGTCAAAGCCACAGGATAGTTACTGCTAAAACAAGCATCGCAAAACCATTCTTTTTTTGAAAGCTTTTCAAACCAATAAAGCGAATCATGCGAGAGATAACCAAGTGAATCAGCTCCAATACAACTGCATATTTCTTTAATAGTCATTTTAGAAGCTATCAATTCCTCTCTGGTTGGAGTATCAATTCCGTAAAAGCACGGCCATCTTGTTGGCGGAGCTGAAATTCTCAGATGAACCTCTTTTGCACCACCCCTTCTTAACATCTCCACAATCTTTTTGGATGTTGTGCCCCTTACAATTGAATCATCAACAACTACAACTCGTTTTCCCTGAAGAACCTCGCGAACCGGATTGAGTTTTATTTTAACACCAAAATGTCTTATCTCATTCTTTGGTTCAATAAAGGTTCTACCAACATAATGATTTCTTATAAGACCTAACTCAAAGGGTATCTCTGCTTCTTCTGAATATCCAATTGCAGCTGGCGTACCTGAATCAGGAACTGGAATAACTACATCTGCTTTAACCGGATGTTCTCTGGCTAACTGCATTCCAAAACCTTTTCTTATAGGATATACATCTCTTCCATAAATTGAACTATCTGGCCGTGCAAAATATATATATTCAAAAATACAATAGGCTTTTTTCTCTTCTGTAAAATGGGAAAAAGATTTCATTCCTTTTTTATCAAAAATCACCATTTCCCCGGGCTCAACTTCTCTTACAAATTTAGCGCCTATTAAATCAAGCGCACAGGTCTCTGAAGCAACTACATAAGCCTTATCCAACTGACCTATAACCAAAGGTCTGAATCCTTTTGGATCTCTGGCTGCAATCATTTCATCATTTACCAGAAATACAAGAGAATAAGCACCCTCAACTCTTTTTAGTGCATGCGATATTTTATCCTCAATTAATTCTGCTTTTTCAGAAACAACTTCATGCATTATAACTTCGCTGTCCATTGTAGTCTGAAAAATAGAGCCCCTTTGTTCCATTTCAAGACGGCGCTGCATAGCATTTGTCAGATTTCCGTTATGAGCAATGGCTATTGAGCCAGCCAATGTATTTGCTACAAATGGCTGGGCATTTCCCAAAACAGAACTTCCGCTTGTAGAATATCTGACATGACCTATTGCATTCGATCCGTTTAGTTTTGAGAGATTATTCTCTGAAAATATTTCATCAACCAATCCCATAGCTTTGTGCTGATAAAACTTTCCTCCATCAGATGACACAATACCGGCACTCTCCTGCCCCCTGTGCTGAAGAGCATAAAGGCAAAGATAAGCAAGGTTAGCTGCTTCTGGATGATTTATTATACCTACAATTCCACACATATTATAAACCTCGTTGTGCGTCAGTCGCACATCGTACATCGTGAAAAAACTATATATCACTGTTTTGACTTTAACGATGTACTATGTACGCACACCGCTCAACGGATAATTATTTCTCTAATATATTTTTCAATGCCTTTGACCAGCGTGAATGTAAATCTGAAAGCTCAATTGAAATATAATTGTTAATATTAAACAACCTTCCTCCCACAAAACCTATTTTGGTAGCTAAAGCACCCTCTTCTTTCGCTATTTTCAACATGGTATCTACATGCTCTTTATCTACAGATATAATTATTCTTGAAGGTGTTTCCCCAAAGAGCAATGCATCCGCACGGATGTTGTCCTCCAACTCTATATTAGCGCCAATCAAGCCATTTGGTCTTAAGAGAGAGCTCTCCATTAAAGCAATAGCAAGACCGCCTTCGCTTACATCATGTGCTGATTTTATGAACCCACTTGTAATACCTATCCTGCATACTTTCTGAACTGCTTTTTCACGCTGAAAATTAAGACTCGGCGGAAAGCCTTCTGTTTTACCATGTATGAGTTCAAGATATTCGCTACCCCCAAGCTCTACTTCATTTCTACCTAAAAGAATAGTAACATCCCCTTCGTCTTTCCACCATGCTGTGCAGGTTTTATCCACATCATCAAGAAGGCCAACCATTCCAACCACTGGAGATGGATAAATTGCATTACCCTTTGTTTCATTATAAAAACTTACATTACCTGATATAACCGGTGTCTCAAATTGTCTGCATGCCTCTGACATTCCTTCAATTGCACTAACAAACTGCCACATAATTTCAGGTTTCTCAGGATTTCCAAAATTAAGACAATCTGTAATTGCCAAAGGCTTGGCGCCAACACAAGCCAGATTTCTCGCAGCCTCAGCAACCGCAAGTTGCGCACCCATTCTTGGATCAAGATAGCAATACCTGCTGTTACAATCTGTAGTAACTGCTATTCCTTTATTAAATCCTTTATCCCTCTTTGTTGTCTCTGCAATATTTGAAGATATATATGGTTTAATTCTAATTACTGCTGCGTCAGATCCGGGCAACACAGCTGTGTTTGTCATAACCATGTGATCATATTGCTGCCACACCCATGCTTTACAGGCTAAATTTGGAGATGAAATTAATTTAATCAAAACATCATTAAGATCATCCGGGACCTGAATATCATTAATGTTAAGGCCTTCCTGAAGTTTTTTTAGCCACTTAGGTTCTTCCAATGGTCTCTCATATATTGGAGCATTTTTTACAACAGGGGAAACCGGCAATTCCACAACAACTTTGTCGTCCTTTGTAATGCGAACCATTCCATCATATGTTACATATCCTATCACAGCGCAGTTCAAATCCCATTTTTCAAATATTCTTTTAACCTCTTCTTCTCGCCCCTTTGTTACAACCATTAGCATTCTTTCCTGAGATTCAGACAACATGATTTCATAAGGGCTCATGCCTTCTTCCCGCAAAGGAACTTTATTCAGATCTACCTGCATACCGCTCTGACCTCTTTGTGCCATTTCAAATGTCGCGCATGTTAAGCCTGCAGCACCCATATCTTGTATGCCAATCACTGCATCTGATGACATAAGCTCGAGGCACGCTTCTAATAATAATTTTTCTGTAAATGGATCTCCGACCTGAACAGTGGGCCGCTTTTCATCTGAGGTTTCATCAAACTCATCTGAAGCCATTGTTGCACCATGGATGCCATCCCTGCCGGTCTTTGATCCAACATATATAACTGGATTTCCATCACCTGATGCCTTGCCAGAATAGATTTTCATTGCATCGATAAGACCAACAGTCATTGCATTAACCAAGATATTTCCATTAAAACATTTGTTAAAACAAACTTCTCCTCCAACAGTTGGAATGCCCATTGTGTTTCCATACCCGCCAATGCCAGCAACAACTCCTTTCACAAGATACGACATCCTTGGAGCATCAATAGCACCAAAGCGAAGTGAATTTAAATTCGCAATTGGTCGCGCTCCCATTGTGAAGATGTCTCTCATTATTCCGCCAACACCTGTTGCAGCACCCTGATATGGTTCTATAAATGAAGGATGATTATGGGACTCCATTTTAAAAACAACTCCCAACCCATCTCCTATATCAACAATACCTGCATTTTCACCTGGACCCATCAAAACCTGAGACCCGTCAGTTGGAAAATTTTTCAAATGAACACGCGAGCTTTTATAAGAACAGTGTTCAGACCACATAACAGAAAATACACCTAATTCAGTAATATTTGGTTCTCTTCCCAAAGTTTCCACAATAAGGCTGTATTCCTCTGCTGTCAGACCATGTTCTTCCACTATTTTAGGAGTAATCTGAATATCATGTTGCATATGCTTACCTATCGATTTTTAGTGTTTAAATAAGAGACTATAGAACCAAATATCTTTAATCCATCTTGATTTCCCAAAATTTTTTCTGAGCATCTTTCAGGATGGGGCATCAATCCACAAACATTTCCCTCTAAATTAGTAACTCCAGCAACATTCCCCACTGCCCCATTTGGACAAAACTCTTCATTCGGTTCGCCATCTTCATTGCAATACTTCAACAATACTTGTCCTGACTCTTCCAACTTCTGTAACTGTTTTTTATCTACAAAAAAGTTTCCATCCATGTGAGCAATCGGCATTTTTAACACTTCGCTGCCTCTGCATGTGTTTGTAAAAGGAGTGTTATTGCTCTCAACTCTTATATGAATATTTTTACAGATGAATTTAAGATTTTTATTTCTTATCAGAGTGCCGGGCAAAAGGCTTGCTTCCTGCAAAATCTGAAACCCATTACAGATCCCAATAACAATACCGCCATTGTCTGCAAAACTCTTAACAGTTTTCATGATAGGAGAATTAGCAGCCATTGCTCCGCAGCGAAGATAATCTCCATATGAAAAACCGCCCGGCAAAATCAGGCAGTCAGCACCATTAAGGTCTTCAGTCTTATGCCACAGAAAAAAAGAATCCTGTTGCATTAATTCTGTCATAACATATCTGCAATCATCATCACAATTACTGCCCGGAAAAACTATTATTCCAAATTTCATAATTACCCCGATATCTTTAGCCCTTCGCCTTTTGCCTAATCTTGCAAATCTATCTTATAACTTTCTATTACTGTATTGGCGAGAAGCTTATCACACATCTCTTTTAACATGGTTTCAGCTTCTGGAGGCGAAACATCGTTTAACCTTATTTCAATATATTTACCGATGCGCACACCACCCACTTTTTTGTAACCCATCTCACTCAAAGTATGGCCAACAGCCTCTCCCTGAGGATCATGAACACCTTTTTTTAACGTAACATAAACTTTAGCTTGCATATAATTTCTCCTAGTGCTTCGACAATTTAATTCACATTAGTGCAATAAATACATATAAGTTAAATTGATCGAGCACTTGTGCGCACATATTTTAAACTATCAAAGATGCCATTAATCCAAACCAACTCGTTTAAATATCTCTTCTATACGAACCAGATGAGAATCTATATTAAAAATCTCCTCAATTTGATTTTTATCCAAAAATTTTGAAATATTGCTATCTTCAAGCACTATTTTTTTCAAACTTTCCTTATCTTTCCATGCAATCATAGCTGCATTCTGAACAATTCTATATGCATCTTCTCTCAACATTCCAGCATCAGTAAGTTTTAATAAAAGATCCTGAGAAGCATATAAACCTTTTGTCAATTCAAGATTCTTTTTCATGTTTTCAGGAAACACATCCAAACCTTTTATAGCACTTGTAATTCTTGCCAACATAAAATCCGTTAAAATAGTGCTGTCTGGAGCAATAACACGTTCAACAGATGAATGAGAAATGTCGCGCTCATGCCACAATGCTATATTTTCAAAACCAGCTTGTGCATTTGCCCTGACAATTCTTGCCAGACCACAAAGATTTTCACATAAAATAGGATTTCTCTTATGAGGCATAGCACTTGAACCTTTTTGCCCCTTACTAAAAGGTTCTGCAGCTTCAAAAACTTCTGTTCTTTGAAGATGCCTTATCTCCAAAGCAATCTTTTCTATTGAAGATGCAATGCCTGCTAATACTGAAAAATAATACGCGTGCCTGTCACGCTGTATTATCTGATTTGAAACAGGAGCTACTTTGAGCTCAAGCTTCTTACAGACATAAGATTCTATTTTGCAAGGCAGGTGAGCAAATGTCCCAACAGCTCCAGATATCTTTCCTACTGATATTTCATCAATAGCTTTTTCAAGACGGGAAAGATGCCTTATAAATTCATCAAACCATAGAGCTAACTTCAGACCAAAAGTTATTGGCTCAGCATGAATGCCATGTGATCGCCCCATCATCGGCGTGTTTTTAAATTCTTTGGCCCGCTCTCCCAAAACTTTGATAAGGTCTTCAATATCTTTTTTAATGATTTTTCCAGCCTGAACCAGCTGGCAGGAAAACGCTGTGTCAATTAGATCAGATGAAGTCATACCTCTATGAATATATCTTGAAGCTGGACCAACATGTTCTGCAACAGAAGTTAAAAAAGCAATCACATCATGTTTAACTTCATTTTCGATCTGTGCAATCTGTTCTGTATTATATTTTGCTTTGCTTTGAATGGTATGCAGATCCTGCTTTGAAATCTTTCCCTCTTTTGCCCATGCTTCACATACAAGCAGTTCAATTTTAAGCCATAGATCAAACCTTGCTTCATCAGTCCAAATAGAACTTAATTCAGGCATTGAGTATCTTGGTATCATAAATTATTGTGTTATAGCTCTAAGTTGTTGATATTATTGTTTAATTCCAACCCATCTCAAGAGGATGCGACTATATATCAACATGCTTATATATGCAACGCCTTTTGTTATTCGTTTTTAATCGTTAATTGAGCTTGAAAGTTAATCTTTTTTTCCTTAAAGTGCGTAGCAAAATAGTTTTCGTAATGCACTTTCAGATATGGAAAATATGTCTCTAGTAAAATTTATAATTATATCCTGTATTTTCTGCATAGTTTTTTTTGCAGCGCATCCCTCTTTTTCTTATTATCAAGTTGATGGGGGCGATATTGGAGAAAACACAGATGATGCCTCTAACAATGAAGATGTTAATAATAATGGAGATGAAAACATATTAGATGAAGAGGAAAATCTTGATAATCCTCCGGAAAATGGGATAGACAAACCTCAAGATGAAGAAGTACCACAAGATGAAATAATAGATGAAGAGCCTCTTAATGAACCTGAAGAACCTGATCAAACAATAAAGAAACCTGCACCTCTGCGCGCCCCTATTTCTGATCAGAAAATAGATGATGAAGCCCGACCTGAAGGCGAACAAATCAGACAGATCATTATCGATACTTTTGTAGATCTTAATTATGTATTTGATAATTCTCCTGACAACTTTTTGATAAAATATCACCTGCATTTTGAAGGACAAGTTAATGCAGATGTGTCGGCAATTAAAGGAAACGCTGAGATATCATCAGAAGTAAAAGGAGCGCTTGCTAAATGGTCAACTGGAGAATGTAAGTTATTTATAACCATAGCTGATACTCCGATAGGCATGACTTTCAAAAAAGGATCTGGGGATAGTGCCAGCTTAAATGTAAATTTTACAAAACCGATAACTGAAACATGGGAATCAAAATGCACTTTTAAAGATGCTGCAAATGCTTCATTTAACACAAAGGGAAATGCAGAACAATGGCTTGCAGGAGCTCTACAAAAAGCCCGTCCCCCGTTAACCCGCTTAACTGTGCCTTTATCTTCAGAAGAATCGACAACAATGAAGTTTGAAATCAGCAAACATACGGTCAAAGACCCTCCGCTCGGAACAGCTGAAATTGAAGGCAATGGAGTAGTAACAATCAAGCCGGGGAGATAGCAGTCTTTTGGTAGCAAGTTTTATGATCTTGAACTTAACCCAAAAAATGCAGTTGCATTTTTTGGGTTAAAGGAAAATTCATTTTTAAATTTTTCCTAACCATATTTCCACGATTGGGAGATGTTTTCAAAAGATGTATAGCTCCCGCAAAACAAAATGACCGATTGTAGCAATGGGAGGTAGCTT
>CAZLRI010000072.1:0-9679 GCA_964561745.1 uncultured Pseudobdellovibrionaceae bacterium
TGCGATCCGAAAAAAACAAAATCGCTCTGCTTGATCACGTTCCGCGTTTGAAGCCCGCTCCCTGTCAAACAAACGGCAAACATCTCGCTCGTATCAAAAAAACTCCGCTGTCCGGTGATTCCGGGTAAGCTCATATTTTTCTCTCCTCTATTTTATCCCCTTGACTACAAGTAGCTTATACGATAGCTTGCTGCCATGCAAGTACATTATCCCATAAAGATACAGACTATTCGCTCCAAAGGACAAAAACCCAGACTCTATCTCGCCATCCCAATGGCATTGGCTGCTGCAATCGACATGGATGGAGGAGAAAAAGTTGAATGGAAACTCGTGGATAAACAAAAACTCTACCTGCTGCGTCATCAAGCGACAAACAAAAAATCTCAACGTAAAAATAAAAAATAAATGGGGTTTTTCAGCGGAATCGATTGTGGACGCCTGACCCCGATTTTTGCAGCTTTTCAATTGTCTGTCTTGCAGCATCCTGTTCTGCTGCTTTTTTGCTTAAACCATTTCCAGTACTATAGAGTTCATCCTGAATATATAAATCTACAATAAAGGTTTTACAGTGATCTGGACCTCTTTGGTCTACCAAACGATAGCGCGGGACGCATTTAAATCTACTTTGCGCCAATTCCTGTAAACGAGTTTTATAATCTCTAACAAAACCCTGACCACAAGTTGATTCAATAACTACCATAAAATGCTTTTTAACAACCTTGAAAGCTTTATCAAAGCCTCTATCAATGTAGATAGCACCCAAAATAGCCTCATACGCATCTGATAAAATTGAAGGTTTATCACGTCCCCCAGTTCTATCTTCACCTTTTCCTAAATATAAAAACTCTCCTAGAGTTATTATTCGCGCCATCTCAGCTAGTTGATGTTCATTTACAATCGCAGCCCTAAGCTTAGACAATTCCCCTTCAGGATGCTTTGGATAAGATTCCATTAAAAGATGGCTGCTAGCCAGTTCCAAAACTGCATCACCAAGATATTCATATCTCTCATTATGTTCAGTGGCTGGCCATTGCAGCTCATTAGCATATGATTTATGAGTCAGGGCTCTTTTTAAATGTTCCTTTTTCTTAAATTTATAACCAAGCAATGCTTCAAAATTACCAAGTCTCTTTTTTTCCTCTTTGCTAATATTCATAAAATTCCTTTCATTAGATATCTTGCATCCATAGCTATATGCCCTTCTTTATTAACAACATCTCCTGCTACACACGAATATATTTCTCTATACTGAACTCCAGTATTTTTCAACCTTAGATTAAGGTAATTATCACTAACGCCTTTTATAAAACCATTTTCATCCGCCTTTTTCGAAACAATTATCACATCAAGTTTTTTCCCAATTTGAGATTTATAAAAATCATAAAGCTTATCTTTTGATATTTCCCTTAAATAATTTACGCGTTCTTTTTTTATTCTATCATTAACCTGTTTAGGCATATTAGCTGATTTTGTGCCCGGCCGTTTTGAATATGGAAAAACATGCAAATATGAAAAAGGGACTGTTTTTATAACATCAACTGTCTGATTAAATAATGTTTCGTTCTCCCCCGGATGGCCAACTATGATATCAGCACCCAATGCTAAAGATGGGATTTTCTGTTTTATAATGTTTAGGTTTTTTAAATACAGCTCCAGATTTGAACCTCTCCCCATAACGCGAAGCATATCACAAGATCCGCTCTGCAATGAGATGTGCAGATGCTTACATACCAAAGGGTACATGAACAATTCTATTATCTCCTGATTTATTTCATCAGGATTAAGAGAGCTTAGCCTTATCCTTATATTATTTTGTCTTTTCAGAATAACAGAAACTAAGCTGGTCAAAGAGTTTTTTTTGCCTAAATCCTCTCCATATTTTCCTATATGTATACCAGTTAAAACAACTTCTCTACACCCTGATTCTACAATTGAATCAAGCTCGTTTAATATCACTTTCTGTGGAAAACTAATATTTGACCCTCTTGCTTTTGTAATAATACAATATGAACAAGCACTATTGCATCCATCCTGAATTTTTAAATACGCCCGTGCACGATCCTGCGCCATGAATTGGATTTCTTTGCCATGCAATTTAGATTTAATACCTTTTTTATCCTGAAAAAATTTTTTCTTTAGACAGGAAATCAGAGCTCGCTCTGATCTAACACCAACAACACAATCAACCCCATTGATGCTTCTATATTGTTCCGGAAAAACCTCAGAACTGCACCCGCACACAACAATAAATGCCTTTGGATTTGTTTTTATTAAACGTCTGATCAAATTGCGTGCTTCTGCTTCAGCAGAACTTGTAACCGCACAAGTATTTACAACATATGCATCAGCTGACTCATGATATTTGGCAATATCAAAACCAGCTTCAATGCAAGCCTTAATCATTGTTCCTGTATCATGACTATTTGTTTTGCAACCAATGGTTTTAAAAGCAACTTTTACCATTAAACACCTCTACTAAATCACACTTCAAATTGAGGAAGAGAACTGTTTTTGATAATAACGAAATGAGCCGATTTTTCCGACAACATTTTGCAATTAACTCTGTATTATATATTACAGGGTTAATGAGGCGTATGTTTGAGTCATGCAGTGTATAGTGCATGGCGAGTTTACGCCGAAAGCAAAATGGAGATCGATGAAAAATCTTGACGAATGCAGTGTCTTCAAAAACAGTTCTCTTCCGCAATCCAACCTCCTCCAAGCAACTCCTCCCCATCATATATTACAGCTGCCTGTCCCGGAGTTATCATTGACTGTGGCTCCTCAAATTTAATTGCTATTGTGTCATTTTTTTCAAATTTTAAACAAGCCTTAGCAGGCTTATGAGTGGAACGAATTTTCACTGTAATATTACTTCTTGAAATAATATTCTCTTTGGAACACATCAGATTGATATCTTCTATAACCAAATCATCCTTCAACAATGCTTCTTTTCCGCCTAGCACTATCTTGTTATTTTTAGAATCAATTTCAATTACATATTGGCGCTCTCCAACACCAAACCCCAAGCCCCTGCGCTGACCAATTGTATATGCATAAATACCTCTATGACTACCAATGACATTACCTTCTTCATCCACAAATTTTCCATGCCCTTTTATGTCTTGCGAAGCATAGTTCTCAATAAAACCAGCATAATCATCATCAGGAATAAAACATATCTCCTGACTTTCCTTTTTTTGTTCAATAAAAATACCATGTTCGCATGCCATTTGCTTAACATCTGACTTGTTCATATCTCCAACAGGAAACAATATTTGAGACAGAGTTTGAGATTTTAGAGAAAACAAAAAATACGACTGATCTTTTTTTTCGTCGATGCCTTTAAATAGCCTTGCATGATCTGAACTACTCTGAATAATTCTTGCATAATGACCAGTAGCTATTTTGGAAGCACCTATTCTTTTCATTTCCTCAAAAAGCAACTTAAATTTCAGATGCTGATTGCAAAGAATGCACGGAGAAGGAGTTTTTCCTTTTAGATATTCGCTGACAAATGGATCAACCACTGTCTTCTTGAATTCTTCTCTGTAATCCACAGTATAAAATGGAATTGAAAGTTTTTCACACACTTTGAACGCATCTAATCTGTCTTGTGCTGAACAACAACTTTTAGAAGATTTTTGATTGCATGTATATAAGTGCATTGAAACACCTATAACATCATAACCCTGCTCTTTTAATATAAGAGCAGCTACAGATGAATCTACTCCGCCAGACATGGCAACTAACACCTTTTCTTTGATCTTTGACATATAAAAGCTGGTTATTGATCAATAATTGTTGGCTTGTACTACCAGCAAACAACTATTAGTTCATGCCTCTCGCAAATTACTCTCTATTCTGTTTTTCTAAATCAATAAGCCTGGCATGAATCTCTTGGATACTGCGACGCAGACCATCTATTGCATCGCCAAATGGATCAGGCAGGGTTGCATGCGATAGATCATAACTATGAGAAACAGCATCTTTTGCTATCGCCTCTCTTCTGTGCACCACCTTTCCCGGTATTCCAACTACAGTTGACAATGAAGGGACATCGTGAATCACCACAGATGAAGATCCTATTCTGCTGTCATGACCTATGCGGATGGGACCCAAAAGGATCGCTCCCGCACCAATCACAACTCTATCCTCAACTGTTGGATGCCTCTTACCTTTTGTCCAAGAGGTTCCTCCTAAAGTTACGCCCTGATATATAGTAACATCATCTTTAATCTCTGTTGTTTCACCAATAACAACACCCATGCCATGATCAATAAAAAAACGTTTACCTATTGTTGCACCTGGATGAATTTCAATTCCAGTCACCCATCTGGAAAAATGTGCTAATACCCTCGCAAAAAACATCAAGTGATGCTTCCACAAACTATGAGCAACCCTATGAAATACAAGAGCATGTAATCCGGGATAACAAAAGATTATCTCCAGCTTTGATCTAGCTGCAGGATCTCTCTCAAAAATCATCATAAAATCATCTTTAATTAGCCGTATAATATTCATCATGTAATCTTTCTTGCTTAGTATTGGTTAAAAAAGAAAAACCCGGACAAGAATATTCAAGTATATCTTTTTGGTCAATCGGATATACAAGACAATTTGATGGTTTTGTAGGATGCAAAATACATTTCCATGTATTATTCTCTTTAATTATAAAAGGACATTTTCTCTCACAACAACATCTACCGCACATTTTGCATTCACCTACACGCTTTTTCATCTGCTTTTCCACATATGATTTCCTAAATGTAACATTTAGATAACGTCTAATTCTTCCCTTCCATTGGGTTTTTAGAACCATAAGATGTTTCCAGTTTAACCTAACAACTCTGCCATAGTGATCAGAGATTTCCATATAACTTGAATTTTTTGGTCCTTTTACTGTAACTGGCCTAGCCTTTCTCTTATGCACAAAAAAGCCCAAAAGTATTAGAGAAAAATAAGTTGGATAAAAAACTATGTGATCAATAATTGTCTTCATAATTATTTAAAATAATTGAATTGCTGAAGTCCTAAATTAAAAAATTTTTTCCAACAATATGCATCGCGTAAAAAATTACAGTTTTATATTTTTACATTTCTCTCCAAAAAAATCCCTTCTGCAACCCCTTGTATTGTTTTATCAATATCAGCCAGATCCAACCTTTTTTCAGCCAGACAACAATAATATCTATCCTGCTCAATGCCAAGATATCTTCTGCCAAGTTTTTTAGCCACAACAGATGTAGTACCAGATCCCAAAAATGGGTCAAAAACCAGATCCCCTTTGTTTGAACTTGCAAGAATTATCTTAGCCAAAAGCTTTTCAGGTTTTTGAGTTGGATGCGCAGTATTCTCTCTCATAGACCAGAATGGAACAGTTAAATCTGTCCACATGTTCGAAGGATAAGTTAACCTAAACCTCTCATCACCTTCTTCTAACCAATCCTTTGGCAAACCATTCTCATCCTTATATGGAGCAATGACCTTTCGTTTTATCTTAACATCTTCAACATTAAAACAATATTTTTTGCCAAGCGTACAAAACCAAATATCCTCTGAACAACTTTTCCAGTTTGATTTTGCTCCACGCCCTTTTTCCCTTTCCCATGTTATCCTATTTTGTATTCTAAAATATTTGCTCGCTGCATTAAACACAGCAGCCGAAGATCTCCAGTCTCCACATATGTAAATCGATGCTTCTGGCTTCAGCAACCTTACTGTTCTACTAAGCCACGAATCTATCCACTTTTCATATTGATCAGAAGTCATTTCTTTAAATGAAGAATTGTTGAATACTTTATCAAGATTGTATGGTGGATCTATAAACATTAGATCAACAAAAGATTCTGGAAAATAATCCAAAACATCAGACAATGACTGACAAATAGTTTTATTTTCCAGCTCCAAAGCTGATATCTGCTCAGTTAGTTTGAATAAGCGTTGAGTATAAATATGAAGATCTTTCTCTGAAAGATTGATAGTCCTGTTTCTGGTTGGTTTATTATGCATTTCGATCCGCCTTCAACGCTCTAAAAACATATAATAGAAGGACTTGCAAAGATTTATTTGTTTTACTATACCAATTGCACTAATGCTCCTATTTGTGCATTAAAACTAAAATATGATTAAGACACACAAACTAAAAATCAATACTAACGGAAATTGCGATTTAGTCGACATAACAGGTGATGTAAAGGACATACTAGATAAATCCGGTTTTAAAAATGGAGCAATCGTCCTGTTTCATGTTGGGTCCACAGCTGGAATTACAACAATAGAATACGAACCTGGTCTCGCAAATTTTGATTTAGCCTCTGCATTTGAAAGAATAGCTCCAGAGGAAGCTTATTATCGCCACGAAGAAACATGGCATGATAACAATGGGCACTCTCATATAAGAGCTTCTATCTTGGGTCCTTCATTAAACATACCTTTTATTGATGGTCAATTAACTTTAGGCACTTGGCAACAGATTGTGCTTGTTGATTTTGATACTCACTCAAGAACACGCACTATAATATGTCAGATAATAGGTGAATAGGTTTTTTATAATGGGGTTTGCAATACAAGAAAATAACCGTTCAAATGGTGTTTAATTTTAAATATTTGAAAAGCTTCTAACTCCTCTTTCTGAAATACAGTACTTATTTTTTGGTATACGTCTTTTTCTTGTTGTTCGTCATGATATGGCAAAATAAGATTTAGAGTATCATCTTTTATTTCTGGATATTTTTTTGAATTAAGGATGTTTCCTTCAGCTTTCACTTCAGTCATAATTCTAAATCTTAGTTTAACAGAAGCTTTTTCTACATTACGTACTTTGCTAAAACTTTCTTGTTGTGACAAAACAGACATTAAAATTTCTTTCAACTCTTCAGAAATTTCTTTTCCACTTTCCTTTAAACGTTCTGTCAATACTTGATAAAAAGATTGGCTAATAAGGTTTTTTACACTAATTGTCTCAAAGAAGCTTCCATAGACTAAACAAACTTTTGTATGTGCACCTTTTTTCCCTCTTATAAGATAGAACACATCACGTGTGGGTAAGGAAAATATATCATTACCCGCTTTCTCCATTTGCTGTTTAATAATACTGCTTTTCCCTAGAATAATGTCCTCAATTTTTTTAGTTCTTGATGGAATGGTTGAATTAAAGGAGGAAACGGTATAAGAACGGCTATCCTTTAATTCAATTAATTCTCCGCCTGTAAATATTTTATTGTCTTTATTTAAACGAACAGCTAAATCCGGAAATATCCCATCATTTCTACATGATAATATTGTTTTATCAAAAGGAAATTGCTCCAACCTTTTTAGCTTTTTAAAAAGCTGTTTTTGTTTTGTTATAGAGTGAAAAAAATGATAAATTGAATAAATCATAATTTAAATAACAAATTGTCTTCTCCTTTTTTCTTTGAAATAAAAGGAATGGGATCAATTTTCCATATATCAACTAAATTTTCCGTATAAATATATTCCTTATAAAATCTCATTATGTTGTCAGACTCATTAACTTCTTTTAATCTACACTTTATCTGTTTTATGTTTTCTTGATCAATTTCGATTCCAATGGAGTTCCTTTTTAATTGTTCAGCCACAACTAGTGTTGTTCCTGTTCCAGAAAATGGGTCAAATATAGTATCGCCTATTTTTGTAGATGAAAGAATTATTCTTAATAACAATGCTATTGGAGATTGTTGTTTGTGAAAACGTTCGCCGTTTTCCTTTCTGATAGGTTCGTCTCCAGCAAAATATCCAGAAGTTAACTCCCTTATATCATCCCAAACATCTGTAAGATATATACCGTTTTCTCGTTCGTATTTATAATTAGGTGGCAATGGTGGAGAAATTCGTAGTCGATTAAAAGTTTTTGCTCTGTTTCCTTTGGTTGCAAAAGCAATTATTTGGTAGTGCTTACCAAACTTGTTAGAACAGGGAACTGCTGATGTTTTTTTCTTCCAAATAATTAGATTTTGTAATGACCAACCAGTTTTACGAATGGTTTGCAAAACAAATTCAGCGTTTTTTTCGCGCTGCATAAAATAAATAGAACCACCTTCAGATGTTATTTCAAAAACACCTTTGCAAACATTTTGCATGAATTGCCAATATTCATCTTCAGGTAAATTATCATTCCACGAAGTATATTCTTTATCCTGGTTAAAAGGCGGATCTAAAAAAGTCAAATCAACTTTTTGAGAGATTTTATTTTGAAAAAAAAATTTTAAACAATCGCCCCGTATAATTTCATAATTGCTCATAATTTTCCAATTTTGCTTGTTCGCGATCTAAAGGGATTGGTGGAAAATGCTCTTTAATGTCATCCCTGCGAAGGCAGGGATCCAGAACTTGTTGAAATTGCTAAATTTCCGCCTGTGCTGGCATGACAACTTTTGAAAAAATATCATTTTCCACCAGTCCCCTAAACCCAACCAACGCGGTTTTAAAAAGCGTTTTAATAAGAAATTTTAAAATCTCTTTTTTCATTCAAACACTTTTATTGTAGTGAAAGCAGATATAAATATTGTCGGGGCGAGGAGATTTGAACTCCTGACCTCTTGCACCCCAAGCAAGCACTCTTATCCAAGCTGAGCTACGCCCCGAACAATCAGTTACGCAAAACAGTTAACAGATGTTCTAAATCTCTCTTAATTTTTATAAATATTTTCTTATTACCATCTGAATGTTTTTCATTATGTTCATGTTCTTCCGAACGATCTCTAGTTTTTTTCCTATCCTCGCTAACTACCTTAGAATCAGAAAAAACCTCTAACTGTTTTGGGGCTGAAGTGTTTTGTTTTTCTATTTCCTTCACATCTTCAGGCTTACCAAGTTCTTTAACCTTTTTTTTGGCACCATCAATAGTAAAGCGTTCTTCATATAAAAGCTGCTTTATTCGCACCAATGTTTCTACATCCCTTCGCTTATACAATCTTTGGCCTGATTTGGATTTTGACGGTTTAATATCAGGAAATTCAGATTCCCAATACCTCAAAACATAAGGACGAACTCCAACCAAATCGCTCACTTCACCTATACGAAAATATAGCTTATTTGGGATCTCCTGCTTATCGGTCATAGAAGCCCCCTTACCTTTGGTTCGTACAGCTCTACCCCATAGACATAGCTGTTTATACTAAAAACAATCAAGGCGAGCAAACTTGGTACACTGTACCAAGAAAAACCGCCGCGGCAGTTATGATGTGCTGCCGAAAAACTGCAAATAGCAGCGTTAAACAAGGCTTAAAACCCATTCAACTTAAAAAGGAATTCCTTTGATTCATACCGCGACCCAAAGACCGCAGTTTTTCGGCAGCTTCCTTATAAACAAACAGATCAATTACATATTAAAATTTTGTTTCTGCCCAGCGCCCTTATTATTTAACTGAGTCTTAAGTACTTGGCTTGGTTTAAATGTTAAAACACGTCGCGCTGTGATCTCTATTTCTTGACCAGTTTGCGGATTTCTACCTACGCGTGGTCTTTTTTGCCTTACAACAAAATTACCAAAACCTGAAATTTTGATCTTCTCACCGCGTTTCAAAGTATCTTTTATGGAGTCAAATATCAACTCCACAATCTCCGAAGAGTCCTTGTTTGAAAACCCTACCTTCTCATGGAGTTGCTCAATAATATCTGCCTTTGTCATCTTGCCCTCCTTTTTTCATCTTTTCTC
>CAZLRI010000073.1:0-9651 GCA_964561745.1 uncultured Pseudobdellovibrionaceae bacterium
CTTGGAAGTTTTTTCTTTATTAGCAGTTTTTTTGCAACTTATTTACGAAAGAACCATAATTATTTTGGGATTCTACTTGAAAAGCAATTTTATTAGAGTTATATATCTTTTGTCGCAAGTTAAAATTAATAAAAATTTAAGATAAAGGCATCTTTGATATTCCAAAATAGGCGTGCACAAGTGTTTGTAATTAACAGAATTTTGTTTCAAAACCTAAACAAGCTTCTGTTAAACAAACACTAGGAGGAGTTATGGCAAAAAAAAGAAATTTTAATGAAAGAAGAACAGGTAATGTTTTAGACATCACTGACCCAAAAGTATATGAAGCAATAAAAAAGCGGGCTTATGAGTTATATTGTAAGAGACATCATACACATGGTAATGATATGCACGATTGGTTAGAAGCTGAAAAGCAGATTAGAAGAGAGATGGAATCAAGACGCTAGGTCTCTCTGATAATTTAATTTTTATTGAAACTTGTCATTCTCGGACTTGACCTGCTCGCCATGCACGTCTTGCGACGTTACAAGGTGATGCGGGCGGGTCAAGTCCGGAATGACAAATGTTAATTAAATTGTCGAAGCACTAGGCATCATGCCACTCGAAATTGCGAGTTGTCATTCTCGTGCTTGATTCGAGGATCCAGAAAATACTGAATTGCCCGATCATGCCAAACAATGACACTAATTTTGAAGCTACATTATAAATAAAAACCCGAAGTTGAGTAACTTCGGGTTTTTTATATTTCAGTTTCCAGAGATACTACACTCTGCCTTCAACCAAAGCATTGACAACATGTGGATCAGCAAGAGTTGTTGTATCGCCAAGATTCTTGATGTCTCCTTCTGCTATCTTTCTCAAAATCCTTCTCATGATCTTTCCTGAACGTGTTTTTGGAAGTCCGTCTGTAAAATGTATTTTGTCAGGAGAAGCTATTGGTCCTATTTCTTTACGAACATGATTTACTAATTCTTTTTTCAAAGCATCGCTTGGTGTTTGACCGCTTTTGAGTGTTACATAAGCATAGATGCCTTGACCTTTTATATCATGAGGATAACCAACAACAGCTGCTTCAGCTACAGATGGATGAGCAACTAATGATGATTCAACTTCAGCAGTTCCCATTCTGTGACCTGATACATTAATAACATCATCAACACGTCCCATAAGCCAGAAATAGCCGTCTTCATCTTTTCTTGCGCCATCACCGGTAAAGTAAACTCCGGGGAACATTGAAAAATATGTTTCTTTAAAGCGTTCATGATGACCATAAACAGTTCTCATTATTCCAGGCCATGGTTCTTCAAGAATTAAATATCCGCCTTCGTTTGGTTTACACTCTGTTCCATCCTCTTTGATGACTTTTGCTTTAACACCAAAGAATGGTACAGTTGCAGAACCTGGTTTTACAGCTACTGCACCGGGAAGCGGTGCTATTAATGCAGCACCGGTTTCTGTTTGCCACCATGTATCAATGATCGGGCATTTGCTGCCGCCGATATTTGTATAATACCAAATCCATGCTTCAGGATTAATCGGCTCTCCCACTGTTCCAAGTATTCGTAGAGATGAAAGGTCATGCTTTGCTGGCCACTCTTCGCCTTCTCTCATCAGAGCGCGAATAGCTGTTGGAGCTGTATAGAAGATACTTACTTTATGTTTTTCTACTACATCCCAGAAGCGATCTGGATGTGGGTAATTTGGGACACCTTCAAACATAACTTGTGTAGCGCAATTGCATAAAGGCGCATACACAATATATGTGTGTCCTGTTACCCAGCCGATATCAGCTGTACACCAGAAAATATCATTTTGATGATAATCAAACATGTACTTAAATGTGGTTGCTCCATAAACCATGTAACCAGCAGTTGTATGCAACACACCTTTTGGTTTTCCTGTAGAACCAGATGTGTAGAGTATAAAAGCAGGATCTTCAGCATCTATTTCAGATGGTTCACATGTTGTTGATGCTTTTTCCATTAGATCGTGCCACCATGAGTCGCGTCCTTCTTGCATGTTAACTGTTTCACCTGATCTTTTTAAGACAATGCAGGTATCAACTGGACCTCTTGCTTCATCACACATCTTCATTGCATCATCAGCAGCTTTTTTAAGAGGGATGCTTTTTTGTGCTCTAAAACTACCATCAGCTGTTATGAGTACTTTACACTTGGAATCTAGTATTCTATCGCGCAAAGATTCAGCAGAAAATCCTCCGAACACTACAGAATGAACTGCGCCTATTCTTGTGCAAGCTAACATTACTACTGGAAGCTCAGGTACCATAGGCATGTAGATTGATACGCGATCGCCTTTTTTGACACCTTTTGCTTTTAACACATTGGCAAATTTGCATGTTTGATCAAGAAGCTCTTTGTATGTGATATTTCTTACTTCGCTTGGATCGTTTCCTTCCCAGATTATTGCAACTCTATCTCCTTTTCCATCTTTTACCCAACGATCTAGACAGTTTACAGAGATATTTGTTTTTGCACCTTCAAAGAATTTTATATCTATGTTGTTTTTGAAATCATAGGAACGTACTTTGTCCCATTTCTTGAACCATACGAAATCATTAGCTATTTTACTCCAAAATGTTTCAGGATCATTAATGGATTCATCCCACATTTTTTTGTAATCACTAAAATTTTTGATCCACGCATTATCTTTAATCTCTTTAGGTGGTTCAAATTTTCTGTTTTCAGCCATCATAGACTGAATACTCTTTTGATCTGTCATACTTTCCCTCCTTTTTGGGCTTTTAATATATGTTAGAGCGCATCTTATATGGTTTAAGGCTTTAATTTGTCAATAGATATGGTAAAAATCATGAATATAGTATTTTAACTTTTGGTTAGTATCTTTTTAGGCAATCTATTGTAGTTCTACTGTAGTTCTACAAAAATGTTATGCACAAATGATTTCATCAATTGTTTTGATTTAATAATCGTATTTTCCTTTTTTTCGAAGCTTTAATTGAACAAATTTTTTCAGGGGCGTTAGACCATTTTTAGCTGTTTCCCACACAATATCAAAATCCACTCCCATATAATCATGGATAAGTTTATTTCGAAGCCCAACAAGCCGACGCCATGGAATTGGCGATCCACTTGTTAGGTTATCTGGAACATTACCAGCTGCCTCGCCGATTATTTCAAATTGGCGAATGACTGCATCAATTGTCTTTGGATCAGCTAAAAATTTTGTTTTGTTATACCCTTTGATGTATTTTTCTATAGACAGTATTGCCATCAGGATGTGTTCTAAAAATAGTTCAGGTTGCTTTATCATAAATGACCTCAAGATTGTTCATTATTGAGTCTTTGATAAGCGGCGAGATTGATTTTTCAGTTAAAAGATCTATGGGATGTTCGGTTTTGAAAAGGTTCTGAAGTTTCTCTTCGATCTCGGCTAATTCAAAAAAAGAAAGATTTCGGTCAAGTTTAATCATGACATCAATATCGCTTTGTTTTCCAAAATCCTCTCTTAGAATTGAACCAAACAAAGCAAGATATAGGATCCCATATTTTTTGCAAAAAAGCTCAATTTGCTTCTGAGAGACATTGATCCGATTATAAAAAATAGGTTTTGATAATGACTCTGTTTTGCCAAGTTTTGTTAATTCAATTTCAAAACCTAAAGATGTGACTATTTTTTCCAGATTTCGAATATGAATATTTCCACCATTTAAAAAGTGCATAATGCTTTGGCGCCGAACATGGCTTTTTTCAGAAAGAGACCTGACTGAAAGATTCAGCTCCTCTAACAGACGCTTTATTTTATCACGAGTTGTCATAATGATATTGTACTATATATAGGTCCGTTAGTCAAGATATGTAATAAATAGCACCACTTTTGTCTTGGTTATCATATGCTGAAATTGTCAGACGGAGCAAAGCAAAAAAGATATATTTATCAATTAGTTATCTTTTAAAAAATATTTTATTTTCCTAGCAACATTTCTCAAAAATTGCCGATAATATAAATGAGAGTTTCCCCTCTTTGGGAAAGAGGGGTTAGGGGAGATTTTCAAAAGGGATCGGGGATAAGCATTATGAAATATGGGCATAGTTAATACACATATAGATAATTTTTTAGGGCTTCATGCATTTTCGAGGAATCAAAGCCAAACTGAGTTGATTCACGAATCAGCAGGCATGACTGGTGCCAATCGACTTGTATCCAGATATATTCCCCAAGATAGCCCGTTATTAGGTCTCATTAGCTGGCAGCAATGGGGATTTGTAGGTGGCATGCAATTTCTTGGTGATATAGCAGGATATGCAGGGCGGAGGCTTTTAGAACCTTATGGATTGGGGATGGTCGGGCAGATTTTATTTGATGAAGTAGCAACAGGGATATTTACCGGATCTCTGAGGGGAAGAGAGAATTTGTTATCACATATAGGGCGTGATGTAGCAGAAGGATTGGCAACTCGAATACTAATTCTTCCGCTAAGCATATTACTAGGTAATAGCCCTTTGGGAAGGTTTGTTGTTCAGCCGATTTTATTTGGACTGGTATCATATGGAATTCAGTGGGCAGGCGATTGCATAACAGAAACACATACGAGATCAACTTTTTCCAATCACATGCTTTCATCTGCTGTGATGATGTTTCAAGGTCAGAGTTTGATGGGAATAAGGCATGGTGTGTGGAATGGTGTAAGAGGAGCAGATCATCATGTGATCCATCGTTATATGCAACAGGCATGGCAAGGTACGAAAGTATTTAGAGAGAATTTTGCTCAAGGTTTATTGTTACCAGCCACACTCATCACTGGTGTGCATCCAGTGAACGTTGGAGAACCATTGCCCATGCCTCTTCGAATGGAGCCTGGTCCAGAACGCGCTCATGTATTTGATCAACTTTTAGAACAACTCAAGGTATCATCAGAAGGAAGAGATATACTGCATGGGTCACTAAAGAGACTTCCAATGTATGACCAAGAGGGTGTGATTCATCCTCTGCTTACAACGCGACCTGAATTTGGTTTGACTCCATATCGTCCACTGACAGAAGAAATAATCGGTTATGGCAAGATCATGCCAGAGTGTTTTAGGGCGCGAGGTCAATATTCTTTGGGTTCACAATGGCGTAGTTTAGAATTAGACCATATTAATAATCATTTAATTAATGAGAAAAGTGAACTTCTTGAATACAATACAGCTCAGGTAGGCTCAGGTTTTAGAGCACCGATTGCATTTTATAAGAATGTCCCGTTTTATTTCTTGATCCAAGGGGCAGCTATTGAAGTCGGAAGGCTGGAATTTCAACCACTCATTGAACAAGGATCTTTATTGATCTATCGGGGGATTAAAAACGCTGCGTCATATCAATGGAGACGATTTGATAATGTTCCTTTAGATGTGGTGGAAGCCTATAATCAAGTGCAACAGATAACATTTTTAGAGGCACAGAATGCTTTTATATTATCACTATTTTTGACTTGTCGAGCTGAAACAGATCATGTTCGGAGTTGTATATTACCGGACGTGTTTGCAGAAAAAGTCTTGCGCCAGTTGGATCTCTCATGGTCATCCATGAGAGAAGCTGTTATTCTAAGACAGACTGGTCAGCTTTTTTTCAATAATTTTAATTCTTTTTCATTATTTCCTGATGTTGCTAGAAAAAATTTTGGGCCACATTATGTGGTGTTTCAAACACCTCTCTCCAATGTACGAGTTTTACTTTTTTTTGCTGGAGAACATGAAGTATTGGTTATGAATCCCAATAACATGACACTTTATGATTCGAATGTGGATGTTATAATAGGTTGATTGTTTATTATTATGTAATATAGCCTTCCACTCCTCCCCGAAGGTGGAATCAGGTTAATAAATAATTTATTGCTGGTAATAGCCAAGCCACCAATAATTTAATTGACGAACCACTAGGCAATCAATCATATTATTTCACAGGTTTGCACAAGTGCTTGTAATCAATGTAAACTTATTCAAAAAACACGAACAAGGTTATAATGAAAAAACTCAAAAAAAGCAGAACTACACGTAATAAAAGAAGTTTTATGGAAAAAATGCGTTTATTTTGGAAGATATCTAAAGTTTTGCTCGTGGTTGGTATAATAGGAATTGTCTTTGGCTGGTTTTATTTAGGGCATTTAAATAAGATTATTAATGCAAAGTTTGATCAGCCAAGAAAATGGAACATTCCTTCAAAAATATATTCAGATGCAGACTATTTATATCCGGGCGTAAACATCGCAGCCCGAAAAATTATCAGCAAACTTGACAGGCTTGGTTACAGAAATGTTGGGGATACCATAAAAGGACCGGGTGATTATGCTTATACAGATAAGTATCTGGATATATATCTTCATGATTTTGATTATCCATTTGAAAATTTCAAGGGCTTTCCTGTTCATATTAATCTTTCAGGGAATTTAATAGTGGAGATTGTAAGGTTGGATACAAATGAGCCTCTGTCTGCAGCAAAGCTTGAGCCTGAGAAGATCTCTTCAATATTTGACGAACAAATGGAGGATAGAACTGTTATTGAACTAAAAGATGTTCCGCCTCTTTTGCTTGAATCCATTATTTTAATAGAAGACGAACGATTTTTTAAACATAAAGGAATAGATCCGCTTGGTATAATGCGCGCAGCTGTTAAAAATCTTATGGCTATGAGTATTGTTGAAGGTGGATCAACCCTAACGCAGCAGTTGGTGAAAAATTATTTTTTAACCTCAAACAGATCTTTTGTCAGAAAGGTGCAGGAACAGTTGATGGCAATAGAGCTGGAACAGCATCATACAAAAGGAGAGATACTGGAAGCTTATATCAACGAGATATATTTAGGGCAACGTGGTTCATCAAGTATATCAGGTGTGGCAGAGGCATCTAAGTATTTTTTTGCAAAGAATGTAGATCAGCTGACTGTAGGGGAGTCTGCTCTTTTAGCAGGGATGATAAGAAGTCCGTACAGATATAATCCCAGAACTAATAAAGATAATGCAAAACAAAGACGAGATTTTGTCTTAAAACGTCTTTTTGAAAACAATCTGATTACAGCAAAACAATATAAAGAAGCAGAAGAGGAAAAATTAATCGCTCCAAAGATGGAATTAAAATCCGGCAGCGCTCCATATTTCATAGATTTTGTTAAAAAGCAGTTGTCGGATCTATATCCAGAGGCAGTTTTGCAAACTGAAGGTCTGAAAATATTTACAACTTTAGATATGACAATGCAGCTTACAGCTGAAGAAGCTTTGATCAAAGGGCTGGAAAAGCTTGAGACAACATATGCGAAAGGATTGCCAAAAGATCATAATGGATTGTTGCAGGGGGTTTTAGTAGCAATGCAACCGAGCAATGGTTATTTAAGAGCGCTGGTTGGAGGTCGCGACTATTCAGTGAGTCAGTTCAATCGTGCTACTCAGTCATACAGGCAACCGGGTTCTGCTTTCAAACCGTTTGTTTATTTAACAGCGCTTGATCCAAGAAGAAGTAATACTTTTTTTACACCAGCTTCAATTGTTGAAGATAAATATTTTACAGTTGAGTCAGGTGGAAAAGATTGGACACCTAAAAACTATGATAAAAAGGAACATGGGTCTGTAACTGTTCGCACTGCACTTGAACACAGTTATAATATTGTTGCAGCAAAGATTGCGATTTCAGCTGGTCTCAATAATGTTGTTAACACTGCAAAAGAAGCTGGCATAAATAGCAAGATTGATGCAGTGCCGTCTTTGGCATTAGGTTCTTTTGAGGTTTCTCCAATAGAGCTTGCAGCAGCTTATACTATTTTTCCAAATGGAGGAATATTAGCGCAGCCTATCTCCATTATGCAGGTAGTAACTGAAGATGGAGAAGTTTTGGAAAAGGAAACGATTAAAATGCAGAGAGTTTTTGATGCAGGTCCGGTTTATTTAGTAACAAACTTGCTAAAAGGTGTAGTAGATAGAGGCACAGCAGCTTTAGCCAGATCAATGGGATTTACAGATCTGGCTGCAGGTAAAACCGGAACTACATCTAATTATAAAGATGCTTGGTTTGTGGGTTTTACTCCAGATTTTCTGGCTTTGACTTGGATTGGATACGACGATAATGCTGAGACAAACATGAGTGGATCAAGGGGAGCTCTCCCTATCTGGACAGAGTTTATGAAAAATGTTTCACAAAATACTGTTCAAGAAAAAACATTAGCTGATTTTTCAGCTCCGCCATGTATAGTTAAGACAAACATAGATCAAAAAACCGGCAAACTTTCAGATCGTACGTGTCCGGTTTTTATTGAAGAGAGTTTTCTTGAAGGCACTGAGCCAACGTCAACTTGCAGCGAAGTTGATGTTGAAGGAGAGGTTTATTAGTTATTAATGTTTGTCATCACCGCGTCCGCCATAGGACGGATCAGCCTCTGGCTGAAAGGCGGGGATCCAGTGATTTTAATAGGTTCTGGATTCCTGCTGGAGTTTACCCTTGAGTGCTTTAATCGGGGGCAGGAATGACAAGCTTAGTTATATTTCATAGTGTGATATCTACAGTGGAGAATTGATAATGCGTAAAATAAATCTATTTATAAGTTTGTTTGTTGTTTTTTTTATATTTGTATTAAGCAGCGCAGGTTGTGTGAAACAAGGACATAAAAAAGAACCTGTGAAAAAAACAGAGAGAAAGGTGGAGAGAAAAACAACAGAAGTCAAAACACAGTTTAATGTATATGAAAATACTCCTCGTAGAAAAGCTTCTGATAGAATAGTTGAAAAAGGAATACTTGAGTTTCAGTCAAAGAAATATGAACAAGCACTCCAACTTTTTCAGGATGCAGTAAATGTGGATTCATCTAATGGAGTTGCTTATTATTATCTTGCTCTTACAAACATAGAGCTTGATAGAAAAAATGCTGCTAATGGTTTATTGGATAAAGCAGAGGCTCTTTTAAGCCATGAACCAGGCTGGTTGGAAAAAATAGAAAATGTCAGAAAATCCATAGGGACATCAGATAAAGCTCAATATAGGTCGTTTTCACCTCTTCCTAGTAATGAAGAGTTTTAAAGTTATATATTGTTTTTAGGCCTGAGTTCATATAATAAAGCTTATATCTAACCATTTGAAAAAAAAGGTGTTTACAGATTGTACGAAACTTTTTTTAAATATGATCGATAATATAATTAGATGTGCGATGAACGGTGTTTGATGTACGCACATCTCTTATCGATCATCTAACAAACGGAGGGAATTATGGAAAAAAGAAGACATAAAAGGCTTGATCTAAAAATTCCCGTGACCATTCGCTGCAACGGCACTCTTATACCAGCAACAGTGTTAAATGTTAGTTGCGGAGGCATGTGCATTCAAACAGAGACCTCTAGTATATCCAAAGATGATCTTGTTGAAGTTTCATTTGATCTGGATAAATCAAAGAAAGACTTATCATTGCGAGGTGCAGTTGCCAGAAAAACAGATGACCCGGTTCCTTGTGTTAGTGTCCAGTTTGGAAATTTTTATTCTGAAAGCCATAAGACATTGCGGGAATATTTGCATAAACGCATTTACTAGTGTTTGTTCAACAGAATCTTGTTTGGGTTTTGAAACAAGGTTCTGTTGATTACAAACACTTGTGCATGCCTTTTTTGAAATATTAAAGATGCCTAGTGTTTGTTCAACAGAATCTTGTTTGGGTTTT
>CAZLRI010000074.1:0-5908 GCA_964561745.1 uncultured Pseudobdellovibrionaceae bacterium
AGAGTTAATGCTGCTGGTCATGACGGGTTCTTTTTGGGTGGTGGTTATCAGCAGCTTTTCATGTATACAACTGAACACCAGCTTACTTTTGCTGGAGCTAATTCATCAAAAATAACCTTTGGTCCGGGGTTTGGCGCAAATATTCTTATAGGTTATGATTTAACAAAATCAAGATGGGGTTTTCAGTTTCCATTTGAATATTCTTATCTGAAACTTAATAAAACTGAATATGTTCATTATTTTGGTTTTTCCACAGAGGGGATATTGCATCTTCGCTGGTGGAAAAATGGTGTTGATCTTAATCTTGTGGGTGGAATTGGTTATAGCAATTTATTAGAAGGACCTGTTGATAATAACACAAATGCGCAAGGTATTAATTTTGGAGTTGGTCCGGGTTTTAATTATTTCTTTGCACGTGATAAAATTAAAGGATCAATTTATGTTCAGATGCCAATAAGAATGGTGTATTTCTTTGGGAACAATCTTTCGGCAAGTCATACCATTGCACTTTCTGTTCCCATAAGGATTGGTCTATCAATCGGATTTTGATTAAAAATATTAGTGATTTAGGCTTTCTCGTGTTATCACAACAATTATGAAAAAAATAAAAAGACTATCAATTGTGTTTTTTCTTGTTGGGATTGTTTTTCTGAATATTCCGCAAGGCGTTTGTCTGGATGAGGAAACAAAAAAAGAAGATTGTGAAAATCTTATGGATAGGGCTCTAGGAGGTCAAAAATTAATATTTAATCGCAATTATGCTGAAGCTTTGGCGGTTTTTAAAAACATGCAGGATAGTTGTAATCATTCGCCTTTGGGTTTTTTTGGAGAGATGGCTATTTATGAAGTACAGATGTTGGAAAATGAAGATTTTCATCTAGAAAAAAAGTTTTTGGATGCAGCTAAAAGAGGAGATGCAGCTGTAAATCATGTAATGCAGTTATACCATCCTACTGAAGATGAACTTTTTTATTCTGCTGCAGTTATTGGTTTGGATGGTTTTTTTCAGGCACGAAAAAGCAATTGGTGGAGTGCTTATACAAAAGGGACAAGATCAAGACAAATATTTAACAGAATATTAAAATCAGACCCAAAATTTATAGACGCAAAACTTGGAACTGGAATGTATATTTATTGGAGATCTGTTTTTACAAAAGAAATAAGTTTTCTCCCATTTTTTGCAGACAAGAGGGCAGAGGGCATAGCAATTGTTAAAGATGTGTCTGAGAAAGCAAAATTTGCTGCTGAGATTGCTAAAATAAATCTTGGGTTAATCTATTTTGAAGAAAAGAGATATAAAGATGCACAAAAGGTATTTGCTGAATTTGTAAAAAATTATCCAAATACTATTATTTTCAGGGCTCTTCTTGGAAAGGTGTATCTTGCTGATAAACAATATAAAAACAGCTTGGCAATATTTGAGGAATCTCTAAAGATCGATCCTTCTATTAATAAAACAAGGTATTTTGTTGGAATGGCAATTGCTCTTGATGATGATAAAACGAAATTTGATTATGGAAAAAAACAGTTAAATCTTTTTTTAGAAAAAGAAAACCAGCGTTTGTGGCGATCATATGGTTTTTATTGGCTGGGATTTATTAGTGAAAAACAGGGGTTAAAAGAAGATGCTAAAAAATATTATGAGGAAGCAATAAATCTCAACAAAGGGTTAAAACAGGTGCAGGTTAGGGTCAGAGGGTTGGGCGGTGGAATTTAAACGATAGTCGTTTAATTCCCTCCCACTTTCAGTCAGAGGCTGATCCGCCTTTGGCGGAGTGGGGAGGGCTAGGGAGGGGGCTTTTTCCAACGACTCAAAACGAGGTACAAGTGGGAATTACAGTTGTTAAAAAAAGTAATTTAAAAAAAAGAAAGCCTAATGCTGTCAAGGCATTGATACTTGCAGGCGGAGCAATTACTGGAGGGTCATTCAAGGCAGGAGGCATTAAGGCGTTAAACGATTATTTTACAAATTTTAGTATTACTGACTTTGATATATTTGTTGGTATTAGCTCAGGCAGTTTGCTCGCAGCTCCTTTGATGGGAGGAGTTTCTCCAGAATCTATTCTAAGAAGTTTGGATGGCACATCAAAACATTTTTCATCATTAAACGCATGGCATTATTACAGGCCAAATATTTTAGAATGGATAAAGAGGCCGTTAGATTTTTTATTAAAAGCAGTACAAGCCCCGCTTGATTTATTGACAAAAGGGGATCTGGATTTTCCAACTCTTTTATCTGTTCTCCCTTCTGGAATATTTGATAACAAGCCTATTGAAGAGTATCTGCGCGAAAATATTGAACGTAACAATCTTACAAATGATTTTCAGGTTGCAAAGCAGATGACAAATAAGAGCCTTTATATATGTGCGATGGCATTAGATGGTGCTAAAAGAGTGATCTTCGGACCAGATGAGAAAAACGATGTTACAATATCAGAGGCTGTTCAGGCTTCAACTGCAATGCCCGGTTTTTACAAACCTGCAAGAATACAGGGTATAGATTATGTGGATGGTGGTGTGCAGGAAACCGCAAATATTGATGTAGCAATAAAAAAAGGGGCAGAGTTGATTGTATGCTACAATCCATTCAGACCATATGATCCAAATGGAATAAAGAAGGATTCTTCAAAAGAAAAAAAACGAAGCAGATGTTCTGGTCGCTTATCTGACAGCGGTGTTATAGAGGTATTGAATCAGATTTTTAGAGCATTTTTCCATGCACGCCTGCATGTTGCTCTGGAGCAGTTTCGTCAAGATCCTAATTTTAAGGGTGACATTATTCTCATTGAACCAAGTGCTTCAGATAGTGACTTCTTTAAGCTTAATCCTCTTATCTTATCAAATCGTTTGGAAGCAGCACGTTTGGGTTTTAGATCAGTTAGAAATTCAATTGAAGCAAAGTTTGATGAGGTTGCAGAGATATTTGCAGGTTATGGGATTAAGATGAGTAAGGTAGGAGTTGAAGATAGGTTCAAAAAGATTACAAAGAAAGGTGTTTCAGATACAGAAATTCAGGCTCTTTTGGAGGGGAGAAAAAAACATAACGCTTTTTTATGAAACAGTTCCTTGTTTTCCAACTTCAAGCATAGCAGGAATATTTTTTTGCTTTTTCAATAGCACTAAAAACGCCCCCAAAATAATGAATATTATGCCGGCGATTCTTAATGGAGTGAGTTCAATTGCTTCTGTGCTCATAAAACCAATATGATCAATAATAGCAGATGTTATTAGCTGACCACTGATCAAAAGGATATTAAGTGTCATAGCCCCAATAATTGGTATTGCGTAGTTTCCCAAGAAAACTGCAATAATCCCAAGCATTCCTCCGATAAAAAGATATAAAGGAATATTGTTAAGAGAAAGGTTTCCAGTGTGGATCCCGATTAATAACAAAGTAAAAGCAAACAATGCTCCTACAAGGTGGTTGATGAATGAGCTTTTCAAGCTGCCAACTTTTGTCCCTAATGATGCATTGATCAGATAGTTGTTAGACAGCAAGATGCCGTTGATACATGCTATTAATATTAAAAAAATGAACATATTATCCCTGAATTAATAAAATTAATCCTATAATTGTGCATAGTAAGCCAATAAGTCTTTGTTTGCTGAATCGGAATTTAGGTAAACTGAAAAAACCAAAATGATCGGCTATGCACGAGAATGTGAGCATTGAAGTAATGAATAATCCAACAGATAAGGTGGTTCCCAACTTTGATACAATTATGTTGGAGATAACAACAATTCCAACTCCAAGCAAACCGCCTGTTAAAAGGTGTTTAGGGGTGGCTTTTAATCTGTTAATGAATATTTTATTTAGTGACCGGCTAATTAATAATAGCCCGAATATTGTGCCGACAACGTGAACAATAAAAGCTGATTCTAAAACGCCGACATATTCGCCTAAGCTTGCATTTACTCTGATTGCAACAGCAGTAAGCATGCCTGCTAAGATGCCTCCGGCAATAGCCATTGTGCGTTTATTATTGGCAATGATGTTTTGCATAAAATTATTGGGGAGGATTGATGTTTTTTTAACTAAAATGCAAGAACGATGTTTTAGCTATGCAATCCTTATTCTTACAACCGATATCATTATCGACATATCTTTAAAAAAGTTGCTCAGAAAATGCATTTTTTTGTCATTCCTGCCCCCGATCAAGTCGAGGGTAAACTCCAGCAGGAATCCAGTAAAATCAACATGTTCTGGTTCCCCGCCTTTCCTCCAAAGGACGGATCAGTCTCTGGCTGAAAAGCCTGCGGCTACCAAAGTATTGGGTTTGATGATTTTGACAACAATTTTCTTGTTATTTAGTTTTTGATTTTTGGTGTGATTATTGCTAGTAATTCTATTTGGTAGATAAATTAAATTTTGCACAATGCAAAAAGGAGATTATATGACTAAATTTTTGAGGAATAGCAAAAGCAGTGTTTTGAATAGAATGATTGTGTTTATTGGTGTTATGCTTATCTTCGGAGTAGCTTATTCTGCTATAACCGGTTGCGATGATGCAAATAGGGCAAACGAAGTTGTAGTGGATCCACATCTTGAAGATGGCACACAACCACCAGGCGGTGTTACACCACCTCCTTCAGATGAAATACCTCCAGATTATGGAACACCTCCTTCAGAGACAGATACAACTGCTCCTACTATTCTTGAAAGAACTCCTTTAAATGAAGCTGCTGGTGTAGCAACAAACACACTTGTTACAGTAAAATTTAGCGAGCCTATGAATGCTGAAACTGTTACTGCAGTAAATGAAGCTGGCATGCCGGTTAATTTTACACTGGGTGTTGTGGATGGAGAACCTTTGGCAGGAGTTGTAAGTTATGATGCAGATAATAATGTTGCCACATTTGCTCCACAAAGTGCATTAAGGGTTAATGCAAACTATGTTGCTACAGTTACAACAGGTGTAGCAGACACAGCAGGCAATGCATTGGCAGGAAATGATCAATGGAGCTTTAGTACTCCCACTGTGTTGTTAGAAACAAGGACAATTCAAAATAATTCGGGATTATTGACGGCTGGCCCGAAGGTTGCTGTGGATGCAATAGGTAATTCAGTTGTGGTTTGGGGTCAGCAAAGAAGAATAGAACCAGATGATGTTAATAGCGTCTTTGCCAGCAACTATTCTATTAACAATGACAGTTGGGGACCTGCTGCATCAATCAGCTATTTTGGGGGGAGAGCAGAAGATAGTACAAATCATGGTTATGCAATGAGACCTGATCCAAATGTTGCTTCATCGTCTAACGGTAATGCTGTTTCTGTATGGAGGCAAGATATAACAGTGCATGGCTTTGGAACAACTCGTATAATGGCTTTATTTTATTTAAATGGTTCTGTGATCGGACCTAATATTGTGGATAATGTTCCAGCAGCTGGAACTGTTGTTTCTTCCCCAAGGGTTGCAATATCAGGAGATGGTAATCATGCAATAATAGTGTGGTTACAGGCAGGGAATGTTATGTATAGAAAATATGATCTTAGTGTAAATCCTCCTAATTTAGAAACTATACAAACCGCTGCTGTTGCAGGTAGTGGTATAATTCAAGATCCAGACGTGGCTATGAATGAAGATGGTAACTCAACCATAGTTTGGAATTTTAATAATATAATAGAAGCTAGGTATTGTCTTGCAGGACATATTCAATGTGCAAGGTTGGCACGGATTACCGCGCTAATGGCTGGTGCATCTCTTCCTCATATTGCAATGGATCCACAAGGCAATGCAATAGCTGTGTGGGAACAGAATAATAGTGTCATGTTTAATATGTATAAAGCTACAGTTGCAGCGCCTGCTTGGGGATCTCCAACTCAAATTCCACCTATTGTTGCTGGTGCAAAAATGAAAGCACCGCAAGTAGCTGTTGATTCAAATGGCACTGCAACAATTATTTGGAG
>CAZLRI010000074.1:6008-9627 GCA_964561745.1 uncultured Pseudobdellovibrionaceae bacterium
CCAATGGATATAGCAGTTGCTGGTACGTGTAGCCCGATGGTTGTTTTTAAACAAGCTGGAATGATTTGGTATAATAAATATGATAAAGCTTCGTCAACATGGCCGGATCCAACACATCTTACAGAACATGGAATTGTTGTTGGTTCTCCACACATTGCTATGGCTGAAAATTGTCTTGCAACAATTGTCTGGAAGCAAGCTGGTCATATTATGGGCAGGATCATGGAATAAGTTTACTTATAAAGATCACGAAATCAACGCTTGATAGCCTAATGCTTAAACAGGTTATCAAGCGTTGATGTTATTCAGGTTATGCAAGAGATCTAAATCAT
The DNA here is from genome assembly GCA_964561745.1 of uncultured Pseudobdellovibrionaceae bacterium. Lineage (GTDB taxonomy): Bacteria > UBA10199 > UBA10199 > 2-02-FULL-44-16 > DYJF01 > CAZLRI01. Next base: position 6,341 of record CAZLRI010000074.1, read on the forward strand.
TTTAACTTTTTCTATTGATTCAATGGTAATTTATAATTAAGTCATAGTTCTTATGAAACAATCCAGTTTTAATCTTAATTTTGCTTTTGATAAAGAGCTTGCTGAAGCAGAGAAAAAGGGCAAGCAGAAGAAAAAAAAGCGGTCTAAAAAGCAGGTGACCGATTCCCGGTCTGCCAGAGATAATATAACTTTAGAGCCAGCTGATCCTTTGGTTTCGTTTGAAGACGGTATCTCAGATGAAATATTGGATGAAGAAGAAGAGTCTGGTACAGATAAAACTCCGCATATCTATACAATAACTGAAATTACCACAGAGATAAGGGATATATTAGAAACAAGATATCCTGAAATCTGGGTTACAGGTGAAGTGAGTAATTTAAGAAACCCTGCAGCAAGAAACTATTATTTTGTTCTTAAGGATGAAACTTGTCAGATACGTGCTGTATTATTCGGCGGCAGGCAAAGATTAAGTTTTGATCTTGAAGATGGGCTTGAGGTTATCTGCCATGGCAAAGTAGGTGTGTATGGCTCCAGAGGTGATTATCAGATAATAATTGATTATTGCGAGCCAAAGGGAAAGGGTGCGCTTCAGCTGGCATTTGAACAACTTAAGAAAAAGCTGGAAACAGAAGGGCTCTTTAATCTTGAGCGTAAGCGCAAGCTTCCTTTTCTGCCGCAAAAGATCGGGGTTATTACATCTCCAACCGGAGCTGCTATTCGTGATATCATTAATGTGCTGACAAGGAGATATCCTCTTATAGAGATTCTTTTGTATCCTGTGAAGGTGCAGGGGGATGGGGCTGCTGAAGAGATTGCTCATGCGATTCAAGAAATGAATAAGCGGGATGATATAAATGTGTTAATAGTTGGAAGAGGTGGCGGGTCTCTGGAAGATCTCTGGGCGTTTAATGAGGAGGTTGTTGCAAGGGCAATATTTGCATCCAGAATCCCAATTGTTAGTGCAGTAGGTCATCAGATCGATTTTACAATCTCGGATTTTGTTGCAGATGTAAGGGCTGCAACACCTTCAGCAGCAGCAGAGATCGTGGTTCCAAAACTCTCTGAACTTTTGGAAAATATTGCTGGATTCAGAAGACAGCTAATGCTTGCTATTAAACAGCGTTTGCAGTCATTGTGGCTTGAAACACAAAGAATACGCGGTAGATTAAGTGATCCATCAAAACGCTTTCCAGATCTGCATATGCGAATAGATGGTTTGTCTGAAAGAATAAAGTTTATTATAGATTCGCAAATAAGGGAAAAAGATCAGCATCTCAATAAATTGCTTAGTAATTTGAATCACTTATCTCCAAAACATATAATGGAAAAAGGGTATGCAGTTGTAACTATGCCCAATAAAGAAGGCGCGGTTAAGAGCTCCAAATCTCTTAAAAAAGGGGATAATATTAATATTAAGTTTTATGAGGGCAGCACAGACGCAGAGGTTAAATAGCAGGTTAGCTTTATAAAAAGAATTGACGAATAATACATAAAGCAGATAAGCAAGATAAATCCATAGTTTGAGGTGAATATGAGCAATAAAACATTTGAAGAATCTATGTCTGATTTGGAAAAAACAGTACGCCAGCTTGAGTCAGGCGAGTTGACTTTGGATCAATCTATATCTGCATTTGAAAGCGGGATAAAGATGGTTCATGAATGTGAAGATAAACTCAAACAGGCAAAGGGAAAGATTGAAAAGTTAGTTCGAGACTCAAACGGTCAAACAAAAGCAGAGACTTTTGAAGCAAAGGAATAATTAGTTGATGGTCACTAACTTCCCTCCCACTTGTGGGGAGGGTTAGGGAGGGGGCTCATCATCTAGCTTCCCCCATCAAGGGGGAAGAAATTTTTATTATCGACTAACGACTATTTATGAATCTTAAAACCTATTTAGCAGAGCGCAAGGAGCTTGTGGATATTGAGCTTAGAAGATTGTTAAAGGATGATTATATTCCTCTCAAACTTCAGAAAGCCATGATGTATAGTCTTGAGGCAGGTGGAAAACGCATACGCCCTATACTTGTAATTGCTGGAGCAGAGGCTGTTGGAGGAACTGCTCATGATGTAATGGATATTGCCTGTGCATTAGAGGTTATTCATACATTTTCTCTTATACATGATGATCTGCCTGCTATGGATGATGATGATCTTCGCCGCGGCAAACCGACAAACCATAAGGTATTTGGTGAGGCGACCGCAATCCTTGCCGGAGATGCTCTTTTAGCAGAGGCGTTTTATATGCTGGCAAGATCAGCCAAAGCCAAAGAAAGCATAAGAATGCTTGAAGTTATCTCTGATATTGCAAAAGCATCAGGCGCGCGTGGCATGACAGGCGGACAGCAGATAGATATGGATTCAGGTGGAAAAAAGATCGGCGAGGGTGAATTAACCAATCTGCATAAGTTAAAAACCGGTGAGTTGATTATTGTTGCATCTACCAGTGGCGCTAAATATCTGGGCGCAGATGAAAAGCAGGTTAATGCATTAAAGATATATGGTGAGGCTATAGGGCTGGCGTTTCAGATTGCTGACGATATTTTGGATATAGAAGGTGATGAAAAAGAGATAGGCAAAGATGTTGGCAGTGATGTTGGAAATGATAAAGCAACATTTCCATCAATTATAGGGCTGGAAGAATCTCGTGCTAGTGCAAAAAAATTAATTGGTGACGCTATGGTGGCTTTAAATGTTTTTGATGAAAAAGCAGATCCTTTAAGAGAGATAGGACGATATATAATTGAAAGACGATCTTAGGTATGAAATATTTTTCCAAAGAAATCTTGGTCTCAACTAAAAAGGAATTTGAGTTTATAGATATTACAAAACAGGTTGAGAGTATTGTGCGTGAAAGCAATGTCAGATATGGAATGGTAAATATCTTTTCAACTCATACAACAACAGGGGTTAAGGTTAATGAAAGGTGTGACCAGCTTCAGATAGATATGGAAGGTTTTCTAAAACAGATGGTGCTGGGAAATATTCAATACAAACATAATGAAAACACCATTGATGGGAGAATGAATGCGCATAGTCATTTAATGGCGCTTATTACCGGAGGATCAGAAACAATTCCAATTAATGAAAGTAAAATGGCTATTGGAAGCTGGCAGACGATTTTTTTTATAGAGTTTGATGGACCAAGGGAGGCACGTAAAATTAGAGTAACTGTGTTAGGGGAATAAAAAGAGTTGTGCGGTATGCGTACATCGTCCTTTGTTATAGCCCCCGTAAAACAAAATGACCGATTGTAGCAATGGGAGGTAGTTTCACACAGAAAGGTTGTC